>JADMIN010000172.1 GCA_015478575.1 Ktedonobacterales bacterium
CCATTGATGAGGGCATCGAGTTGCTCACTGGCATACCTGCCTGTCGTCCGGGGCCTGACGGCGCGTACCTCGCGGGCACGATCAACGCGCGGGTCAGCCAGACACTGCGCGCGTATAGCGAGCGCGTGCGGGTCTTTGGCCTCGCTCCAGCCTATGCTACCCGTCCCGTGGGGTAGCGCCAGCGATACGCTATTCATCTTCCGCGAGGCTGGCAGTGTGACGTCACACTGCCAGCCTTTGCTTGCCCAGTGGGGCAGGCTCAGAGCGTGCCGGCGGCGACCATCAGGCCGCCATCCACGAAGAGCGTCGTGCCGGTGATATAGCTCGCCTGGTCCGAGACGAGCCAGGCGACGGTGTTGGCGATATCTTCGGGTAGCCCGATGCGTCCCAATGGAATCTCAGCCAAGAGCGCCCGCGTCTTCAGCGGATCCGCGAGGGTCGCGGCGTTGATGGGCGTCGCGATGGCGCCAGGAGCGATGTTTACGATGCGAATGCCATGTGGCGCCAGCTCACTCGCCAGGGTGCGCGTGAGCATGCGCAGGCCACCTTTGGCGGCGCAATAGACGGCGTTGCCGACCATGGGCAGGTCTTCGTGGACGGAGGAGATGTTGATGATACAACCGCCGCCCCCTTGCGCGATCAGTTGGCGTACCGCCGCCTGCGCGGCGAAGTAGGCTCCTTTGAGGTCCACGCCGATCTGGCGGTCGAACGATGCTTCCGTGACCTCGAGGAAAGGCATCGGCTCCTCGATGCCGGCATTATTCACGAGGATATCCAGCCGCCCGAACGTCTGGACCGTCTGGCTGACGAGCGATTGCACGCCGGCCACCTGGCTCACGTCGGCTTGCAGGACGAGGGCCTTGCCGCCCTGGCTGGTGATGCCCGCCGCGATGGTATCGGCGGCGGCACGGTGGGTATGGTAGTCGAGGGTGACCGCGGCGCCCTCGCGCGCGAGACGTTGCGCGATGGCGGCTCCAATGCCAAGAGAGCCACCGGTAATCAGTGCGACCTTGCCCTGTAGGCTCATGCGTTGTGCTCCTTTGCTCGAATCACTGCATCTCTCACGGATGGTTCCGCTCCTTGACGAGTGTCAGGTGTGGCAGGCCAGGGAATGTCAGGAGGGTGTTTCCTACCCTCATTCTACCAGACCCGCCCAGAGAGGAGCGCACGCGGGCCATGGAGCGGGGGAGGTCACACTCATGGTTGGGCGTCGGCCCATTGTGCGTTTCTATCCGCCGGGGACATTAGGCCTGGTGAGAGCTGCGCACCCATCCGCCGGATGGCTGCCTGGGCGCAGCATCGCCCCCTGCCCAACATCCTCGCCGATCTCGCCATGGCACGTGCCGAGCGCGAGCGCGCGGATTCATCGCTGGCCGAGGTGTTGGCAAAGCTGGGATGGGCCAGTAGTAGCGGACATCGCGACCGCGCGCCACAAGAGAGACGCATGGTATGCTACAGGTGAGAAGCGAAGATGTCTGCATCCTATAGCGGTTCGGGGCAGACACAGAGGAGGGCAGCGATGGCAGTGCAACGAAAGCGCGATCCCGATCTGGAAGCGCTGATACTCCAAGCGGCGGCGGAGATCCGGCGCGCGAACCCCAGCATTGGCGCATCGTCGGCCCCCACAACCGATGTCGCGACCGAAGAAGCCGTTGCGGCGATTGACGCGGTAGACACCGCGCTAGCGCGGCTCTGGGATTCTTCCGAAGGCGAGCAGGTCCGACAGATAGGCTACTCGGCAGCTCAGGCGGTTGACGAAGATCGAGACGCATAGTATCGGGCGCGGAACGCCATGAGAGTGGACTGAAGGCGGATGGGCGGAGATGCCGAGCTACTTCTTTGATAGCAGCGCTGTCGTCAAGCGTTACCATCAAGAGCCGGGAAGTCCCTGGGTTCAGTCAGTGTGCGCGCCCCGGAGGCATGCCACACTCTACCTCTCAGAGATCGCGCGCGTGGAAGTGATCGCCGCCTTGCGCCGTTTAGAGCGGCAGCCAAACGTGCGACGCTCTTTTGTGGATTCGTTGGTCAATGCGTTCGCACGCCATCTGGCGCTGAGCATGCCGGGGCGTACAATGTCTGCCTATCATCTGGTGCCAGTGGTTACACCTGTGCTAGAGCTGGCGGCGAATCTGTGCAATCACTATTGGGATCTGCGCCCCTATCCGCTGCGCAGCCTGGACGCCATCCAGCTTGCGTCTGCGCTGGCCGTCGCCGCAACCCTGCCCGAAGAGTTGATCATGGTTACGTCTGATCTGCGCCTTGCTGCCATCGCACAGGCCGAAGGTGTACGCATCGCCAATCCTGAACGGCCTCCATCGGCGTAGCTGGAAGCGACGAGAGGCAGTGGCATGCTCACTGACCTCGCCGCCCGCATTGGGCGCGAACGCGCCGACGTCGAGCTAGCTGCCACCCTTGCGAAGCTGGGGCTGGAGGGATAAACTGAGATCATGCCGCACCGGTATCGTTGCCCATCGGGGCCAAGGAACGGTGTTGATCGTTCGCCTAACGCAAGGGCAGCGCGCAACCCTGGGCTTGAGACACCTCTGGATAGGTGGATTGTTGTCGGGCTGAGTGATGCGAGCGGACTATGAGGCTCTTCATGGTATCCTTACCGCTCTCATGCGTTCTATTCGGTAGCGGGGCCATTCTAGTCGTGGCTATCGGATATCCGACGCCACCAAAACTCCAGGGCGCGGCGGACCGAGCAGCCGTCATAACCGCGCCCGACCTGAGACCGGCTTTCACCGATGAAGGGGAGCGAGCACTATATGGCAGATGACATCCAGGTATCGGCCTTTGAGACCATCAAGCATACCGATGAAGATGACACGGAGTATTGGAGCGCGCGCGAGCTGGCAAGTTGCTCGGCTATACCGTCTGGCGCAACTTCGCTGAGGTGATCGCGGAAGCGCAAGAGGTGTGCCGCACTACTGGCGGCGATGTGGCTAGAAACTTTGCCGCTACCATCAAAGTTTCCGGCAAGCGCGGCCCGGCTCAGCAGGATTACCGCCTGACCCGTCATGCCTGCTACTTGATCGCGGAGAGCGCCGATGGTCGCAAGCCTCAGGTGGCGCTGGCGAAGATGTACTTTGCCCTCACTACCGAACGCCACGAGTTGCTGGCCGGGACGGAAGAGGACCGTGCGCGCATCGAAGAGCGGCGCATCTTGGCGCGCGAGAATGCCGAGTTGGGCCTACGTGCCCATGCGGCGGGCGTGCTCACCGGCCAGCAGTTCGCGGCTTTCTTCAACGCGGGATACCGTGGGCTGTATCAAGAGACCGTCGCACAGATTCGCGCGCAAGGGGTTGAAGCCCAGCCAGGACGTGAGCGACTGGATGGGCAGCCTAGAGCTTTCCGCCAACCACTTCCGCGCGGCCCTCGCCCGGCACCAGATGGAGGCGCGCACCGTCGTGGATGCGCCAAGCGCCAATGCCACGCACCACCAGGCCGGTGCCTCGATTCGCGCGTTCCCGCTCTCGCAGGGGGTGACGCCAGAGGCCTTGCCTAGGCCGGCCAAGAGCTACCAGCAGCTACTACGCGAAGAGGAGGCTCGGCAGCGCCTTCAAGCGGAAGACGCTCAGGGCTTATGGGCGCTCCCGCCGGGCGCGGATGGGGTCGGTGATGATGGGGGCGGCGAGGACGGCGCGACTGAGTAGCGTCCCTTTTGCCCTTGTGCCACCGCCGTGTCCCCTCGCGCTTTTGGGCCACGCGCGCGGCGGTGGCATGGGCGGTGCTCGATCTCAATTGGGGCTCGAACCCACGACCTCCAGAGCCACAATCTGGCAAACAGTGAAATCCAGGAAATGCCTGGCCTGGTGATGTGTGGGCATGCGCCAATCCAACAGGGTGACAAGTGCTCGTGTCTGGTGGTCTCGATGGGTATACGTGTGTCGCCGTGAGATACTGCCTTCGTGCTGCTCTTTCCCTTGCTTGTGCGCGCGGTTTCTGGCATACTGTCTTCCAGTGGCGGCGGGCGCTCCATTCTCCCGCCGTGTTGGAAGGTGGGTCCTTATGCCGCGCGCAGCCCCCGTGGGTGTCGCTGAGCCCGTTGCCACTCGCCAAGCGCCGCTGGCCGGCTCGTCCTTCGAGCCGCCGAGAAAGCTCCGCAAGTTTCTCGATCCGATCAACTCGGCCTACCGGCGCTATCCGCGCCAGGGCGTCAGACGCTGGATACGGCCACCTCTGGTCGCCTGCTGGATCATCATCGCGGGCATCGGCAGCAACGTCGCCAACAACGTCTACACCCTTGTCCGCACCGGTTTCTCGGGCGTGACTCCGGACAACCTGCGCGCAGCCTTGGAACTGCCCGGCCCGCTGGCGGACGCGAACGCACCGCTGTGGGCCGAGCTGCTCTTTGCCGGTGGCGTCGTCGCGCTGGCGGGTGCTTCGTTTTGGGCCACACGTGACCTGGTGCGGGAGCACGAGGTCGGCGAGTGGCGGCACAAGCGGGAGATCCACGACCGCCTGCCGCCCAAGGGACCCCCGCCCGTGGTGGCCGAGCCATCCGGCCCACCGTTCGACGACCTGGGGGCGCCGGACGACGAGCATTTCGTCGGGCGCGTCGCCGATCTGGAGTGGGTGCTGGCGCGATTGTGGGAGCATGGCCTGGCGGCCATCACCGGCCTGCCCGGCGTCGGCAAGACGGCGCTGGCCGGTGTGGCCCTGCGGCGCATGCACGCGGCTAGCTTTCCCGACGGCATCGCCGCCATCTCTTGCGAGGGGCAGACTGGCCCCGCCGACGTGCTGCGGCTGGTCCTCGCCCGCTTCGGCGCGCCGGAGAACGAGCTGGTGCAAGAGGGCCTGGATCAATTGGGCGATCATGCCCGTCGCCTGTTCAATGGCAAGCAGGTGCTCGTCGCACTGGATAACATCGAGCCGGATTGGCCGGTCGGCTCGGTCATCACGCGTCTGCGCGCCGCTGGTGTGGCGCTGCTGCTGACCGCGCGCCAGGTGCTGCCCCACGCCGCCGTGCCAGTGGAGGCGAGTCGCATGCTCGAGGTGCTCTCTCCCGAGGAGGCGCTGCGCCTCTTCGCCCAATCCTTCGGCCGACCCGATACGCTCGACCTCACACGCGGCGAGCGCGCCGCGGCGGAGCGCATCGTCAAAGCGCTCGGCTACCACACGCTCGCCATCAAGCTGGAAGGCGCCAATGCCGCCGATCTCGCGCTCGATCTGGGCGTGGTCGCGAACGATCTGGAGGCGCATCCCGAAAAGGGGTTAGAGCTGGCGGAAGACGAAGTGCCCGCCGCCGTGCAGCGTGCCTTCGCCCGCAGCGTGGAGGCCTTGCCCGAGGAGGCACGGCGGCTCTTCGCCGCGCTGGCGGCCGTCCCAACCCGCGAGTTCGGTCGCCGTGCCGCGCTGGCGCTCGGCGCGGGGCTGGACCCGCCCACGAGCGAGGCGGTGCTTGATCTCCTGGTGCGCCGCGCGCTCGCCGAGGGCCGGCTGAACCCGGTGATGCCTGAGAAGAGCGATCGCCAGCGGCTGCAACTGCATCTCTTGATGAGGGCCTACGCTAGCCGGGAGTTCGCGCGCTGGCCGGAGCGAGCGCAGCGCGCCGCGTCGGCGGCGCTGGCCGTCTATTACGCGGGCTACGCGAATGAGACGGACGACGACGCGCTGGGCCCCGACGAAGACAACATCATCGGGATGCTGGAGTGGGCGCACGACCAGGCTGAGGAGAGCCTAGTGATCCGCCTCTGCGGCGGCATACAGGTCTACTGGCGTGTGCAGGCGCGCACCCAGGCCAGCCTGCGCTACCTGCCCTGGGGCGTCGCCGCCGCGGAAGCCGCGTTGGGTGAGCTGCCGCCAGATAATGCGCCAGCGGGAACGCTGGAGGAGTGGCAACGTCGCGCCCATACCCTCTTCTGGCTGCGGCTCAACGAGGGATACGCCTTCCAGACCACGGGGAAGCTGGATCAGGCCGAAGAACTATACACACAGAACTTGGAGTTGGCCCGCCAGGCACGGTCGCGCCGCAATGAAGGCGCGGCGCTCAGCGTGCTGGGTCAGATCGCCCAGCGGCGGGGCAAGCTCGATGAGGCCGAGGGCTATTTCCAGCAGAGCCTGGTGATCCGCCGTGAGGTGCAAGACCGCCAGGGCGAGGGGGTGGACCTCTCCTCGCTGGGTCAG
>JADMIN010000173.1 GCA_015478575.1 Ktedonobacterales bacterium
AGATAGACGCCCGCCGCCACCATCGTCGCGGCGTGGATCAGCGCGCTGACGGGCGTCGGGCCAGCCATCGCGTCTGGCAGCCAGACGTGCAGCGGAAACTGCGCCGACTTGCCGACGGCACCGCAGAAGATCAAGATCATCGCCAGCGTGACCAGCGCCAGATCCGCTGTGCGCGTGGCCGAGCCGAGCGCCACGAAGTTGAAGGTGCCGGTCGCGGCGAAGAGGACGAGGATGCCGATGAGGAAGCCGAAGTCGCCCAGGCGCGTCGTGACGAACGCTTTGAGCGAGGCGGACGGCGGATAGGGAATGTCGAGATCGGCGTTGGGGTCGGGCGGGGCCTGGTTATACCAGAAGCCGATGAGCAGGTAGGAGGAGAGACCCACTAGCTCCCAGCCGATGAAGAGCACGAGGAAGTTCGCCCCTAGCACGAGGATCAGCATCGAGACGGTGAAGAGCGCAAGCTCGATGAAGAAGCGCGAGTAGCCGGGGTCGCCTTGTAGGTAGCCGATCGAGTAGAGGTGGACTAGCATCGAGACGCTGGTGACTACCAGGAGCATGATGACGGTCAGGGGGTCCACCCGAAAGTTGATGGCGTAGCTCAGGTTGCCGAAGCTAAACCAGTCGAAGAGGTGGATCTCATAGCCAGCCCGTCGCAGCGCGGGATCACCGAGGAACTGCACCAAGATGGCGATGGCGAGGCCAAAGGCGGCGACCATCGCGCCGACGGCGATGATGCTGCCAGCGAGCGCCCAGCCGGGCGTCCGACCGCCATGCCCACCGTGGCCGCTGTCTTCCTCGTCGTCTTCAGCGTCCGTATGCCCACCAGCGGGCGCCGTCGCGTGCTGGGTTGTCGCGTGCTGGGCGCCATGCTCGTCAACGTGCTGGGCGACCGATTGCGCCGCGGCATCGGGTGAGCCGCTGGGTCCCTCAGGCCCGGTGGGGTTGGAGGGCTTGACGCGCCGACCGCGGATATCCAGCGGGCGCGTGACGCAGAAGATGACGATCAGCGCGGCCAGGGGCAGCGCGGGAATAGCCCAGACATATTCTACTGGAGTCATTCGCTAGCTCCGTTACCGAGTGCGTGTACCACCTATGCGTGGGGCGGGCGACCAGCGGGCGAACCGGCTGGCTGGCGGCGCTACCAGCGCATCAGGTTAATCTCGCCGACATCAATCGTGTTCCTTCGCCGGTAAATCGCGATGATCATCGCGAGGGCGACCGCGGCTTCGGCGGCGGCCACCGTGATGATGAAAATGGCGAAGATCTGGCCAGTCAGCCGCGGGCCGAAGGTTGGGTCATTGAGAAAAGCGGAGGCATAGGTGACGAGGGTAATATTGACGGCATTGAGCATGATCTCAATGCTCATCAGGATCGCCACCGCGTTACGCTTGCTCAGGGCGCCGAAGAGGCCGATGCAGAACAGGAGGGCCCCCAGCACCAGAAAGGAGTTCAAGGTCGGCATAGGGTCAGTCCTCCCGCCCGATGACGATGGCGCCGACCATGGCCACGAGCAACACCACCGACGCGATTTCAAACGGCAGCACGTAGCTGTAATTGAACGGGCTGTAGAGGAGTTGCCCCAGATGCACCACCGTGCCACCGTTGGTGCTGTTCGATGTCGCCAGGTTGACCGTGGCGCCAGGCGAGGCCACCGCCATCGGCGAGCTACTGACGGCGTAGATGATGCCGCCGCCCAGGATGAGGCTGATGGGCGCCGCCAGCCACCATTGTTTCGCGAACGGGTTGCCAGCCGTGGTCGCCGCGCCCTGCGTCAGCATGATGGCGAAAAGGACGAGGATCGTGACGGCGCCCGCATAGATCAGCACCTGTACAATGGCGATGAACTCAGCGTTTAGGAGCACGTAGATGCCTGAGGCCGCGCCGAAGAACACGGCCAGAAACAGCGCCGCATGCACGATCTTGCGCAGCAGCACCACCGCGAGCGCTGAGCCGACCAGGGCGATGGCGATCACGTAGAACGCGACGATGGCGATACCAGACGGCATGGCGTCACTTCCTCCACCCGTGAGAGAGAACCCGCGTGGCAGGCGCGGATTGTTGGGGGCATACGCGGAACGGCCCAAGATAAGGTGCCATCTGTGATTGTACCATCCAGTGTCAATCGGGGCAGGCAGGCTCGCTGGGCGCGCGTGGCCAGGGCATCGGCGCTGATGCCAGACAGGCGGCTCTATGCGCGCTCGGCGGATTGGGAGAGAGGTACCTGTGTGCCGCGCCGGTGCGGGGAAGATGACGCCATCGCCGATGCTCCGGAGTACACGTCAGCGTGATATACCTTTTAGTGAAAGTGGTGCGCGGGGGTCGTGGCGCGGGCGCGTCAGCGGCCAGCCAGCGTCGCCGCGTGGAGAGAGGGGCGCCCTCACGCGCCGCCGTGTGTCTCTTGGTCGTCTTTCGCTGTTGCCACTCACGACGAAAGGAACTGTTGCTCATGTACTTCAAGCAGATTCTCAACGAACGGTGTGGGTGCGCGTCGTACGTGATCGCTTCACGCGAGACACACGAGGCCGCGATCGTTGATCCCGCCATCGAGACGGACCAATATGATGCGCTGCTCAAGGAGCGCGGCTTCGACTTGCGCTATGTTCTTGACACGCATGTACACGCGGACCACATCTCTGGAGCGCGGCGGCTGGCGGCGGCGCATGGCGCGACGCTCTGCCTGCATGAGGCGGCGCGTGTCGAATATGCCTACCAGGCATTGCGCGATGGCGAGGAGCTGGAGCTGGGACAGGTTCGCTTGCGCGTGGTCCACACGCCTGGCCACCGCCCTGAGCTGATCTCGCTCTTGGTAGTGAATCCGCCGCGCAGCCCAGAGCCTTCGATGGTGCTGACGGGAGATTCATTGCTGGTAGGCGATGTGGGCCGACCTGATTTTGGCGGCGGGGATGCCGGGGCGCAATTCTCGAGCATCCTGCGGCTGATGCGGTTGCCCGACTGGGTGGCGGTCTTCCCCGGCCACTTCGAGGGGCCGTGTGGGAAGGGCATGTGCGGTCGGCCCAGCACCACCATCGGTTTCGAGCGCCTCTATAATCCTGTCGCGCGGCTGGAGCGCGGTCCCTTCATCGAGGTGCTCACGAGCGGTGTGCCCGCGCGCCCACTCAATATGAGCGTTATCGAGGCGACCAACCGCGGGCAGATGGATATGCCCTGGGCAATGCTGACGAGTGCCCCCGTGGTGCCTGAGGTGGAGGTCACGGCACTCACGGATCGCCTGGAAGGGGCACTGCTGGTGGATGTGCGCGAGCCACAGGAGTACGGTGAGGGGCATGTGCCCGGTGCGATCAGCATCCCACAGGCGGAGCTGGCCGCGCGTCTGGCGGAGCTGCCACGTGACCGCCCTCTGCTGTTGATCTGCCACAGTGGCGCGCGTTCGCTACGGGCGGCGCAATTTCTGCGGCAAACGGGATTCGAGCAGGTGGCGAACGTGCGCGGTGGCACACAGGCGTGGAAGGCGGCCGGCAGGCCGGTGGAAGGCGGCGAGGGGCAGGCCGACGCGGCCCCCGTCCTCGAATCCACTTGGGCGCATGGCGGCGTCCTCTAGGCAGGGCGCGAGCGGGCAGCGCCGCTGGCCACCGTGGGATAGGTCTGGCGCCACCCACCCGCGCGTGTAGCGGCACTGCCCCTGATATGGCGTGGGCATATAGGCGCTCATGGCTCCCTGATAGTGGCACCATGCGAGCGCCGCTCAGCGGTGGCGATCACGGAGCGTGGGAGGGCGCCGATAGTAAAGGCGCCTTGTTGGCGTGGCCCAGGCACTCGACCAAGTGGGCATCGCTCTCGAAGGGACGCGCCATCGTGGTGGTGGCGATGCGTAGAACATCGCGCGTATCCTTGGGAGAGATACGAGGCCGCACGCGCAAACAGGCGGCAACAAACAGGCGGCAAGAGGAATGGCTGAGGGCGCTAGGGTGCGTAGGAGAATGGAACGGGACAGAAGGACTAGGCGCCCGCGCAAAGCTTCGCGTGACGTGCTACACTGCCACCAACCCACAGAGAGGGGAGGCGGCCGGAGGATGTGTCGGCCACGCCGAGTACTCGGAGGAGGGGCACCATGGTAGCGGCGGGCATTGGGTTTCATCTGTTCAACGCGCTGCGACGGGCCTTCTGGCGTGTGCTTACGTGGTTTTTTCTCACGGGCCTGATCGCCGCGGTGGTGACGGAGTTGGCTGGAATCTTCGCCACCGGTGGGCGTCTGCCCACCGCGCTGACGCATCTGGTCGCGCTGGGGCTGTTCCTCGCGGTGGGATACGCGGCAGGGATGACGGTGCTCGTCGGTGAGATCTTCCGCTCACTGCTCATTCTTGTGCGCGATATTGGCCAGGGGCTGGAGCGGGGCGTGGAAGAAGGCGGCAAGCTAGGTGGTGTGGTGGCGCGCGGGATGGAACGGCTCGAGAGGCGCGTGTGAGCGAAGATGTGCGTGAAGACTGGAATCCGAATACCCTGGTAGGGACCCAGCTGGGGACATGTGTACTGGAGCGCCCGCTGGGCGTCGGCGGAATGGGGGCGGTCTATCTTGCCCGACAGTTGCGCCCGCGCCGCCAAGTGGCGATCAAACTGCTGCGTCCACGCGGGACGGCTGACCCGCATGAGTGGTCGGTGTTCTTGCGGCGCTTCCGTCGCGAGGCGGATGCCACCGCCGCGTTGGACCACGCCAACATCGTCCCCATCTACGAATTTGGTGAGGATGGCGGCCTCGCCTATCTTGTCATGCCCTATCTGCCCGCCGGCTCACTCGCCACGCTGATCGCGCGCGAGGGGCCGTTGCCCCTGGGCCGCGCCGTCTCCTTTCTGGAACAGACGGCAGCCGCGCTCGATTGCGCGCACCGGCATGGCCTCGTGCATCGCGATGTCAAACCCTCCAATTTGCTGCTGCACCCTGATGGTCGGCTGTTACTGGCGGATTTCGGTATCGCGCGTCCGCTGGATCCCGGCGATTTTGGCGCGCCCGCGGAACCTTCACAGCCACTTTCATCGGGAACGGGTGACGACGCTAGTCTGACACAGGCGGGCGTGGCGATGGGCACCCCCGAATATATGGCACCGGAGCAGATTCGCGGCGAGCCAATCAGCCCTCCCACGGATATCTACGCGCTGGGTATGGTGGCCTATGCGATGCTCACTGGCCACACGCCTTTTGCTGGTACTGATACGACACGTATGTTGGCACGCCAGGTCACCGAGCCGCCACGCCCCCTGCGCGCGGTGCGGCCGGATGTGCCGCCACAGATCGAGCGAGCGGTGATGTGGGCGCTCGCGAAGCGGCCAGAGGACCGGCCGCCCAGCGCGGGCGCCTTCGCGCGGGCACTCCGTGCCGAAGGGCTGCCAACGGCCACGGCCACGGGCGCCACCAGCATACGGCGCGGCACGCCCTCCTCCGGCGCTGGCCCGGCCGCGGCTGGCACCGCGCTGGCCGGGTATGCCACGGGTATCCAGCGCATCAGTGGTGGAGCGCTTGGAGGCGATCCCGATGTGACGCTCAATGATGTCGGCGGCCAGGCTGGTGGGGGCTATCCACCGGGGGGCTATACACCGGGGGGCGCGCCGGTCTGGCCAGACGCGCAACAAGGCGGGCCACCCTCTGGTCGTCGCCGGGGGCCATTCATCGGTTGTCTGGCGGCAGCTGCGCTGGTGCTGGCTTTCATCCTGCTGCTGACGAACGCGGCGGGGTGGCTCTCGGGCCTAAGCTCCGCCAGTGGACAACAGGGGGGCACGTCGGTCACCCAGAAGCCGACGCCGACGCCCAAGCCGACCGCGACCCCGACCCCAACGCCGACGCCGACCCCCACACCGACGCCCACACCACCAGCGAACTGGCTGGCGGCCAGCCCCGGCAGCATGCAACTGAGCTGTGGTGGCAAACGTTCGGTGATGGTGACATTGGTCAACCGCGGCCCGAACGAGGTGAACTGGAACGCGGAGGTGCAGGGCGGTGGCATCAGCGGGGCGGGCATCCAAATTACTCCCGATGGGGGCACGTTGCACGCGAACGGCGGTAAGGCTCGCATCACCGTCACCAACACATCGGTCTGGTTCACCCATCAGGGAACGATCTATTTCATACCCGATGACCCGGATGCCGGGCAGCCCGCCAGCACCTACTACCAGACCAG
>JADMIN010000905.1 GCA_015478575.1 Ktedonobacterales bacterium
GACGCACCCGGTCTGGCTGGAGCGCGTGCCGTGGATCAACATTGACAGCGGCACGTTCCACTTCCGCGTGGACTACGCGCTCGGCACGGATGGCCTGGGCCTGCCGCTGATCATCCTGAACGGCCTGCTCACCTTCCTCTCCATCGTCTTCTCGTGGCATGAGCAGAAGCGTCCGAAGCTCTACTTCGCGCTGCTGCTCTTCCTCGAAACGGGCGTGATGGGCGTCTTCTCCGCCTTCGACCTCTTCCTGTTCTTCCTGTTCTGGGAGGTCGAGCTGATCCCGATGTTCCTGCTGATCGGCATCTGGGGCGGCGCGCGGCGGGAGTACGCGGCCTGGAAGTTCCTGATCTACACGCTGGTCGGCTCGGCCTTCACGCTGGCCGGTATCTTCCTGCTCTACTTCAAGGCGGGGCAGGTCTCGGGCACCTACAGCGCCAGTTACGAGAACCTGGCCGCCGCCGCGACGCGCATCACCGGCACGCTCCCGTTCTTCGGCACGAGCGTGCCGCTGGCGCTGATCACCTTCCTGCTGCTGTTCGCCGGGTTCGCCGTCAAGATTCCGATGTGACCGCTGCATACCTGGCGGCCGGACGCGCACACCGAAGCGCCGACGGCGGTGAGCGTGCTGCTGGCGGGCGTGCTGCTGAAGATGGGGGCGTACGGGCTGATCCGCATCTCGCTGGGCTTCGTGCCCCAGGGCGCGATGCAGTTCGCCCTCGCGCTGGGCATCCTCGCGGCGATCAACGTGCTCTGGGGCGCGGGCGCCTCGATGGTGCAGGGCGACATGAAGAAGATGATCGCCTACTCCAGCGTCAGCCACATGGGCTATGTGCTGCTGGGTGTCGCGGGGGCGGCGGCGGCCAGCGGTGTGGCGGCGGGCAGCGCCCTCGCCAACTTCCGCCAGGCGGCGCTGACCGGCGCCACGCTCCAGATGTTCACCCACGGCTCGATCACCGGCATGCTCTTCTTCGCCGTGGGCGTGGTCTACGAGAAGGCGCACACCCGCGAGATTGACATCTTCGGCGGGATCGCGGCGAAGATGCCCAGGGAGAGCACCTACTACTCCATCGCCTGCTTCGCCTCGCTGGGCCTGCCGGCGCTGGCCGGCTTCGTCGCGGAGTTCCTCGTCTTCACCGGCACCTTCGCGCTGCTACCCGGCCCGACCATCGCGGCGGCCTTCGGCGTCGTGCTGACGGCGGGCTACCTGCTGTGGATGCTGCGCCGCGCGTTCTTC
>JADMIN010000906.1 GCA_015478575.1 Ktedonobacterales bacterium
CTCTTGGCTGGCGCCCCGCGCGTCATCTTGTGCCGTCCTGTTTACGGCTACAGTAACAGAAGAGGAAGGGATAAGTACACTTCATGGAGATCAAGGGCACCCACACGTTCACGGCGAATCCCCAGGCGGTCTGGGATGCGCTGCATAATTCGGCCATGTTGCGGAGCAGCATTCCCGGCGCGCAAGAGGTCGCCTGGCAGGGTGATAACGCGATCAACGTACGTGCCAATGTTGGCATAGGGCCTATGAGCCGCGAATTCATGGGAACCTTGCCAGTGACGGAGCATACGCCGCCGAGCCATATGAAGATTGAGGTGCATCGCAATCTGGTCGCGGGCTTCTGCGTGATTGATCTGGCACCCAATGGCGCGGGCACGCTGCTCAGCTACAACGCCAATCTCGATATCAGTGGCCCGATGGGAGTGATGGCCGGGGCGGCACGCCCAATGGTGGACCAGCAGCTCAATCAATTCTTCACCCGGCTGGAGCAGCAGATCCATTAATTCCGCTGGGCGGTATCCCTGGGGACGACCCGCGCGGGTCGTCCCTCCCTGTGTTTCTTCATCAGAAGCGCGTATCCTATGGGCCGTCGCGCTCGTGACCGCGGCGCGCTCGTGACGTGGAGGCTGCCATGCTGAACGTACCGCCCTTTGGTGTTCGCACGGAGTTCGATGTGCCCGCGACGATGCGCGATGGCACCATCTTGCGCGCCAATGTCTTTCGTCCTGATGATGGCGGTGCTGGCCAATATCCCGTGCTGCTGACACGCACACCCTATGGCAAGGATTTGCCACTCGGCACCAGCGGCTTTAGCCCGCCACAGATCGCCCGACTGGGCTACATCATTGTGGTGCAAGACGTGCGTGGCTGCTTCAGTTCTGGCGGAGAATGGCTCCCCTTCCTCTATGAAGGGATGGATGGGGCCGATACCGTCGCTTGGGCCGCCGCCCTGCCGGGGAGCGATGGGCAGGTGGGCACGTTCGGCGGCTCGTATGTCGGCTTCACCCAGTGGGCGGCGGCGCGCGAGGGCGCCCCGGCGCTGCGGGCGCTGGCCCCAGCGATCACCTGGGCGGATGGCGATCAGGGCGTCTTCTCGCGCAATGGTGTGCTAGAACTAGGCACCCAGGGGAGCTGGACGATGCTGGTCGGTATTGATAAGCTGCTCCGGCGCTACGCTGGCCAGCCGGAAGCCCTGGGCCGTGCCATGTATATGCTCGCGCGTGAGTATGACGC
>JADMIN010000174.1 GCA_015478575.1 Ktedonobacterales bacterium
GCGTGGTGCAACGGGCCATCGGCGCGATCAAAGCGGCGGCGCCTGAACTCGTCGTCGTGACGGACGTGTGTCTGTGCGAGTATACCGATCATGGACACTGTGGCCTGGTGGAGGGCGGCGAGGTGCGCAACGATGAGACGCTGACCTTGCTCGCGCGCGAGGCGATCTCGCATGCCGCCGCGGGGGCCGATATCATCGCGCCTTCTGATATGATGGACGGACGAGTGGCGGCCCTACGCACCGCGCTGGATGCGCGGGGCTTCAGCGAGACGCCCATTCTCGCCTATGCGGCCAAGTTCGCCTCGGCGTTCTATGGCCCCTTTCGTGAAGCGGCCGCCTCGACGCCGCAATTCGGCGACCGGCGCGCCTACCAAATGGACCCCGCGAATGGGCGTGAGGCCTTGCGCGAGGTCGAACTCGATATCCTCGAAGGCGCGGATATTGTTATGGTCAAGCCCGCGCTGCCCTACCTTGACGTGCTCGCGCGCGTGCGGGACCGCTGGGGCTTGCCGCTCGCGGCGTACCATGTGAGCGGCGAATACGCCATGCTCAAGGCCGCCGCCGCCAACGGCTGGCTGGATGAGCGTCGCGCGACGTTGGAGACGCTGACAGGAATCAAGCGCGCCGGCGCGGATATCATCATTACGTACTCCGCGCCAGAGGCGGCACGCTGGCTGGCGGAGGCCTAAGACCACTGCCTGACGTGGAGCCTACGAAGCCCGAAGTGGCGGGCGGGCAGGTGCGCCAGCGGGGGAGGTGAGGAGACGGCCACGGCGACCAATGTGGTGCGCAAACGCGCGAGGGGCAAGCGGAATGGTACGTGGCCATGGGCGCGTGCTTGGTTCGCCGTGCCGCGTGGCAATGTGGCACGGCGCTTGTGCCTACTTGGCATCGTCATCGCGCTGCAAAACCTGCTTGAACTGCCCCGCGGCATCTTCATCGGGCTGATCGGGCTGAAGCTCACGAGTGTGGGCGTGGTGCTCGTGCTCGGTGGCTCGCTGGCGCTGCTCCTGGTCGCCCTGCGCCCACGGGTGCCAACGTGGCGCTGGCTACGCGCGCGCCCTCTACAGGCGGCGATTCTGTTGGCGACGTTGGCCGCCGTCCCCATTGGGCTCCACCAATTGGGAGCCACGGTGGCGAGCGTGTGGCAGCCGCCCGTCTACTTCAACGATGGCACGACGCTCGATCACTATGCCGCGATGCAGTTGGGTGCCGGCCACAATCCCTATGTCACGACTGATATCGTCTCAGCCGTGCGCCTGCTGGGGCAGGACCCCGCCCATACCACACCGTTGCGCCGGGGCGCGTTCGCCGCGCTTGGGCCGACCGCGTATCCTTCACCGGCGGCGTTGCGGGCGACCTTCGCGGCTGAGCCTGCGGGGCAGCCAGATGCCGTGCTGGAGTTTGAATCGCATGTCAGCTATCCAGCCCTGGCCTTCCTACCGCTGGTGCCGTTCGTGAAGCTGGGCCTGCCGAGTGTCGTGCCGTTCTTCGCGCTGTGTTTTCTCGCGCTGGCTACCCTGCTGATGCTCTCCGTGCCGCCGGCGCTCCGCCTGTGGGTTGGCCTCTTGATCGTGGCGGATGCGCCACTGCTTAGCGCGACGCTGGTGGGCGATCTCGATGTGCTCTACATTCTGCTACTCTTCGTCGCTTGGCGGTGGTGGCGGCGCCCGTTCACCTCCGCGCTCACCCTTGGGCTGGCACTCGCCGCAAAACAACTCGCATGGTTCTTTCTCCCTTTCTATCTCATGCATGTGGCCCGCGCGCTGGGCTGGCGACAGGCGCTCGCGCGGGCAGCCGGTGCTGGCGGTGTCTTCGTGCTGATCAATGGGCCGTTTGTGCTCAATGCGCCACGCGCGTGGCTCGCGGGCGTGCTCGCGCCACAGGTGGACCCCATGTTCCCCCTGGGCAATGGCCTGATTCGGCTCGCGCTGGCGGGCATCTTGCCCCTCGCTCCGTCAGGAGTGTATGGAGCACTGGAAGCGCTGGCGATTGTCGCGGCTCTCGTGTGGTACTGGCGCTATGGGCAACGGATGCCTGAAGTCGGCTTCGTGCTGGCGGTGGTGCCGCTGTTCTTCGCGTGGCGCAGTCTGACGACGTATTTCTATTTCGTCGCGCTGCCGGCGCTGGCACTGGTGCTCGCGCGCCAATGGGAGCAGGCGCGTGTGAGCGGTGGGCTGGCGGCGACTGTGACGTCTGGCACGGATCGCGGGGGAGCGATTGTGGCTGGACGCCTGCCCAGGAGACGTCGCTGGCGGAGGCAATAAACATGGATGGAAGTGTCGCGCTGGCACCGCGCCTCGTCACGTTGTGGCGTCGCGCACTCGTCACGCTGGGGCGATGGGATGCGCAACCCCAAGCGGCTAATATGCTTCTGCTGGGCAGTTGGGGGCTGACGCGGCTGGCGCTTGTGCTGGGGATGGTGCTCGGACGCCATTTCGCCGATCCGTGGTTCTATCATTACGCTGGTCAGTTCACCGTGGGGCAATGGCCCTACCGTGACATTCCGGTGGAATATCCCCCGTTGGCGATGGTGCTCCTGTTGCTGCCGGCGCTGCCGCTGCTGCCGTTCTCCAGTGTGGCGCCCCGGCCCGATGCCGCTTTCACCCTGCCGCTTACCCATCTGCCGCATCCAGATGCCATGCGCTACAGCGCCTATGGCTTGAGCTTCGCGGTGGAGATGTTGCTCATTGATGTGCTGACGTTGTGGCTCGTGCGGGTGGCGGCACGGCGGTTCATGCCGCGAGATTCTCAGGGGCTATGGGCCGGCCTGCTCTACATCGTGGTGATCTTTTTCAACGGTGCGCTGCTGCAAAAGTTTGACCTAGCCGCGGGCGCGCTCTGCCTGGCCGCCGTGCTGGCGCTGGTCAGCAAGCGCCCACGGCTCGCCTGGGGCGCGCTGGCCGCCGCCGCGCTCGTCAAGGGCTTCCCGGTCCTGTTGATTCCGCTCTTCGCCCTCTATCTGGCGGCGATGCGCCGCCAGAAGGGCAAGGCGCTGGTGCCGCGCGCGGTCGGGCGTGAGCTGGCGCGGGGGATGGCCTGGTGCGGTGGGGTGCTGGTGGCGGTGACCGTGCCCATCATCGTCTTCGCTGGCTGGGAGCGAGTGGCTGGCACCGTGCTCTATCATACGGGCCGCGGTACGGAGATCGAGAGTCTCTACGCCACGGTGATGTTGGCACTGGGGTGGTTGCCTGGATTGCGGGTGACGACGGCTTTCAACGGGGATGATCTCTCGCGGGTGGTGCGCTCGCCCCTCGATCCGTATGTCGGCGTCGTGGGGTACGGCGTGTTGGCGCTGTTGCTCGTCGTCGTCTATGCCGCGTGCTGGCGCGCCTATGCGCGTGAGGTGCCTGGCCCATCTCTTACGGGTGAGGCGAAGGCCGCCGCTTTGGCGCGTCCGCTGGCGGTGGGTGCCATCGCTGTGCTATTGGCATTCATGCTCGCGTTCCGCGCGCTCCCCGCGCACTACCTGCTGGTCGTCATTCCGTTAGCGGCGCTCATCCACTTTCCCAAGCGGCGCACGCGGTGGCTCTGGCGGGGATGCCTGATGGGAGCGGCACTGGCGGGGCAGGCGATGACGGTCATTTGGAGCGCGCTGGTAGACCTGCGCCCGTGGGCCGTCGCGCTCCTCGCGGTGCGCAATCTGCTCTGGCTGTGGCTCTTCGCCATCGCGGTGGTGGCGCTCTGGCGTGGGTCGCCAGCGCTCGTCTCGGTGGCGCCTGTCTCGGTGGCGCCTGTCTCGGTGGCGGGTGGGCCAGTGGCGGGCCGCGCGCGCGTCTCGCGGCGCGAGCGGCTGTTGCGGCGCTGGCGCCGGCTGATCGTATCCGCTCCACCGATTCCTGGCTTCAGCCCTCGCGAAGAGGATGTAGCCGTACACCTGCTTTCGCGGGTGGCTCCAGGCGTGTTGGTGCTGGGTGCTGGTGTCTGCTCGGCCCTGATCTATCTTGCCTTCGTCTTGGCGTTCCCCATCACGGCGCTGTGGAACCATCCCCATGTGGGCAGTAATGTGAAGCTCATCAACGACATGGGGCAGATTACCGGATATTCGCCCTTCGCCGCTTTTGGCTTCGTCGGGGCGGTGCTGGTGCTCTTCCTCTGCCAGTTCCTCGCGCTGGTCGGCGCGGGCCGAGTGAGCAAGCTTCAGCGGCGAGCGACGAGCGATGATCGGCTGGCACACTACGGCGCGCTGCTCTTTCCACTAGTCTTTATCCTCATCATGATCTGGATGCAGCCCGTCACGACCACCGACCTCTATGGCTACGTGGCACGTGGCTACCTCTTTGTTTTCAAGCACGCCAACCCCATGACGACGCCCGCCACCCTCCTGCCTGGCGGCCTGCTGGTGGATCGCCCCGCGGCGCCCTATGGTCCCGCCTGGCTGTTGGTCGCCGCGTTGGTCTCCCGCGTGGCGGGGCAGAACCTGCTGGCCAATATGCTGGCCTTCAAGGTGATCGAGGGCATCGCGACGGTTGCCGCACTCTTGCTCATTGATCATCTCGCCAGGGAGCTGTATCCACAGCGGCGGGTGCGCATCCTCGTGCTCTTCGGCTGGAGCCCGGTGCTGATCTTCGAAGCCATCGGCAATGGGCACAATGATATCGTGATGATGGTCTTGGTGCTGGCGGCGTTTGTGCTAATGCTCCATCGGCGTTCGCGCTCCGCTTTCGCTTGCTTTGTCCTCGGTGCGCTCATCAAGTATGTCGCGGCGGTGTTGCTCCCCCTCTGGCTCGTCTATGAGTTGCGGCGCCGCACGCGCATCGTCGCCGTGTCGGCGCATGCGGTGCCAGGCGGAGAGGCAGCGCCAGAGGGTGGGGCAACAGGTGATGGTGGAGAGATGACGCCGCCGGGCAGCATCGGTGGCATGGTGCTTGGGCAGGCGCGGGCGCTGGCGCAGACACTGCTCGAGGTGGACCGACGGGCGGCGTTCGCGCTGCTGGCGAGCGTCACGGTTATCGGCGCCGCGCTGGTGGCTGCCTTCTACGCGCCCTTCTGGGATGGGCCGCATACCTTTACTGGGCTGGGCCAACAACTTCGCCCCCTCTATTACAATAGCTCCATCGTCGCGTTCCTGACCGCGCCCCTGCAACTCATCGTGCCGGTGAGTCGCTTTACCGCGCTGGATAAGACCGTGCGGCTGGTCTTCTACATCCTGTTTGGCGCCTACGTGCTGATCCAGATCAATCGGCTCTGGCACCTCGGACCCGCGGCCACTCTGCGCGAGGTCATCACCGCCGCCGCGAAGATCCTCTTCGCGGCACTGCTGCTCATCACCTTCTGGTTCCAGCCGTGGTATGTTGTCTGGCTGCTCCCACTGGCGGCGCTCTCACAAGAGCCGTACGTGCGCCGACAGGGCACCATCTTGGGGGCCGGCGCGCTGATGACCTATGCGGTAAGCAACTTCCTGCTGGTAAATGAGCCAGGGCTTGGGCGTGCGCTTTTCGTGCAATTCTTCGAGATTCTGGTGACGTTCGGACCACTCCTGCTCTTGCGCGCGGCCCCGTATGAGGGCGGCTGGGTCAGCATCGCCAAGCGCTATCTGGGCAGTTTCGGCGCGGGCTTGCGTCAGCACCCCGTCTTCTGGGAGCGCCTCATGCTGGTGCTGGTGTTGATCGTGGCCGCGTTGCTGCGCCTGCTGCGGTTGGGCAATCTCTTCGCTCCCATCACCGACAAGAGTCCGTATGGCGACGCGCTCAGCCAGATCAGTGGTGACCTGGGCATCTTCCTCTCGGATCCCCAGGGGTTGCGTGGCCCGTTTCTCCTGTCGCGCGCCCTCCTGGTGCGGACCTTTGGGCCAACGCCGTTCGCGGTATTGCTCCCTTCGGCGGTGGTCGGCACGCTCACGGTGCTGGTGATCTATCTCCTCACCAAAGAGATCATGCAGCAGGGGCGGATTGCTGGGAAGTACGGAGTCGCGCTGCTGGCGGCGTTACTCGCGGCCACCTCACGCTGGCATGTCTCCCTGAGCCGGTCGGGTGTGGAAGTGATCTTGCTGCCGCTGCTCGTGTGTACGGCGCTGTACTGGTTGTTGCTCGCCTTCCGCCTTGGGGCGCCCGTTGGTGTCGTTGAGGGTCGCCCCGCTGATGTCGGGCGCGCGCTTCCGCTGGGCGCGGCCA
>JADMIN010000907.1 GCA_015478575.1 Ktedonobacterales bacterium
CCCCCAGCGGGCGAACTACTGGCGGAAGATCAGGCGTTGCTCGCAGCGGCGAGCGGCGCGTTCGCCGCCGTCGGCGCGGCGATCGGCGCGGTGCGGCTGCGCGACGGGCTGAGCGAAGCGATGGCGCTGGCGCGCTCGGTGAATAAATATCTGGACGACCAGGCGCCGTGGAAGACGATCAAGACGGATCGCGACCGCGCTGGCACATCCCTGCATGTGGTGATTCAGGCGCTCGGCGCGCTGCGCGCGCTGCTCGCGCCCTATGTGCCCCACGCGGCGCAGAAGCTCCACGAACTGCTGGGCTTCAGCGGCGCGGTGGACGCGCTGCCCTGGGAATTTGCGCCCGTCCCCGCCGGGCAGGCGCTGCCCGTCCCGACGCCGCTCTTCACGAAATATGACGCGCCAGTGGCAACGGAGTAGCGCGCAATAGGGAGAGGATGCAATGCCAGAGTTGCCGCAGAATAGCCTTGCTTTTCCAGGGATATCTTGGAGTCCGTCCCAATACGACCTGCTCCGCAACTTTGCCACGCGCTACATCTGGTGGAAGACGGCGGCTGAAGCGTTGCGGTATCCAGAACGCATCCTGGCGCAGGTGATGAATAGAGGCGTCTATGACGATCTTGGCCGCCTCCTCACTGTCTTCACCGGCCAGGATTTGCGCCGCGTCCTGGCGCAGGCGGAACCGGGCTGGTTCAATGAACGCTCCTGGACCTTCTGGCATTTGCGCCTTGGGGTAACTCCGATCAATGGCGCTCCGCCGCCCCTCCCGCAGCGCACATTCTCGGAGTAGGCGAGCATTGGCGGACGCTGAGAAAGGATCGCGCATGCGTGTTTTTCCTCCTCATTTGGCCGTCCTGCCACCCGAACAGCAGGCGATTTGGCCGCAACTTGCCGCGCTGCCAGCGCTCGGTTTCGTCCTGTATGGCGGAACCGCGATTGTGTTGCGCCTGGGGCATCGCACGTCCGTGGATTTTGACTGCTTCAATGACCTGCCCTTGGATCAAAGATTGCTCAAGCAGCGTTTGCCGCTGCTCGCCACCGCGCAGACGATCCAAGATGCGCCAGATACGTGGACGGTTCAAGTGGCCTCGCCAAACTCCCCGCACGCTTCTGCCGATCCGCTCGTAAAAATTTCGTTCTTTGGCGGAATTGATGTGGGGCGAATTGGGGAACCGGAGATGACGGCGGACGGCGTCCTCGCCGTGGCTTCCCCTGAGGATCTGCTGGCCCAT
>JADMIN010000175.1 GCA_015478575.1 Ktedonobacterales bacterium
CTCGCTACGGGCAACCGGGATCCAGTCCTGCGGGCTGACTTTCAAAACAGCTTCTCAGGCTGTTCGCGCGGCGTGGTGGCCATAGGGGATGCTCCTCGCTGACCGCGCTCCCCGACCCCTTTTCGCGTGAAGGGAGAGAAGGCGGAACTCCGTTGCGCAGTGTACCCGGCGAGAGGCGTAGTGACAACGCGGGTAGCCCGTTTCTCCCGCGCGCCCGCACGTGCCCACGCGGGGTATACTCAACTGAGAGGCTTCCCGGCGGAGAGGGTATCGGCTGAGCGCGTCTGGCGGGGAGCGCGACGAGTGAACGGGAGGGAGCGCATGGCGGCCAAGACACCAGACACGACCATCATCACGCTGCGCGAGATCACGCGCGCGAACTACAGCGCGTGCCTGGGGCTGCGCGTGGCGCCAGAGCAAGAGCCGTTCGTGGCCACGAACGCGGTCTCGCTGGCGGAGGCGAAGTACGAGCCGGAGATGGTGCCACTGGGCATCTACGCGGGGGAGCGCATGGTGGGCTTCGCGATGTACGGCTACAACGAGGCGGATGGCGCGCACTGGATCCACCGGCTGATGGTGGACGTGGCATACCAACACCACGGCTACGGGCGCGCCGCGCTGCGCTTGGTGTTGGCGCGTCTGCGCGCCCTGCCAGAGTGCGCGCGCATCGCCATCTCCTGGAATCCCGACAACGCCGTCGCTGAGCGGCTCTACCTCAGCGAGGGATTCACCAAGACCGGCGAAGTGCTCTGGCAAGAGCTGGTTGGTCGCATGCGGGTGCGCGCATGAGCGGCTTGGGCGCGGGCGCTTCCGCCCCTGTGGCCCATCTCTTGCGGCTTCGGGGGTGGGGCACTGTGGCACCACGCCTCTTCCCCTCTCTCGGCTTCATCCACTAGGGCATTCCGAGCCGCGCGTGGCGTTTTGAAGGCCTCCTCTTCTGTCACGCGCGGCCCTCTCCCTTGCGGGAGCGCGCATCGGTTGGGCGGATGCGTGGTGGAAGCGGGCCATTCAGGTGGTCGGCGGAGGGAGCATGGTATACTCGCCACAGCATGCCTCATATGGGGCGCAAGCCGCCGGTGTTGGGCGCACCGGACAACCTGCCAAGCACCCTCCTGGGGTGAGCGGGAATGGCCTGATACTCCTTCTACGCATGGAGAGTATGCATGGAGAGTACGCATGGAGAGTGCCAGGCCAGCGCGTGGGGATCTCGGCCATGCGCATCTGTCCTTGTAGGAAGGGAGCGGAAGCGTATGGCCGACGTGTCTTCGCACCACGACATAGACATGCCGAAGGCCGATAGATTCGCGATGGCGCAGCGGCAGATGGGGAGCGTGGCGCACGCGCCACAGGTGCTCATCGTGGATGATGAGCCAGAGATCCGCCACTCGGTGCGGGTGCTGCTTGAAGACGCCGGTTACGCTATCACAGAGGCGCCGGACGGCTTCGCCGCGCTGGAGATGTTGCGCGCGAGCAAGATTCCTCACGTCGTGCTCCTCGACCTGATGATGCCCCGGCTGGATGGCCACGGCGTGCTCGGTGTCGTGGCGGGGGATCGCCGCCTCACTGAGCGCCATCGCTTCATCGTGATGACCGCGGCCAACCGCACGCTGCCGCTGGCGTTCGCCAATCTGCTGACGTCGCTCGCCATCCCCGTCATAGGGAAGCCCTTCGACTTGGATGAACTGCTCGAAGCGGTGCGGCGGGCGGCCAGCGATCTGCCGCGCTCGTAGGGGATCGGCGTGGCTGATATACTCTCTTCACGAGGACCGTAAGCGGGAGTGGTAAGCGGGAGTGGTAAGCGGGAGCGAGGAAGGTGCATGGCGGACGGCGTACCCGGCGTTTCTATCGTGTTGCTGCTGCTGGCGAACCATGTCGAGGCGGTGAATGGGCTGCTCTACATGAGCGGTGGCGGCTGGACCGATCACCGGCGGGCGGTGCCGCGTGGCGGCCAGCCACCGCCCACCCACCTGGGCATCGGCCTCGGCGTCGCCATTCCCTGGCACGAGACGAACCAGCCGCACGAGATCACCATCCAGATCGAGAATGACGACGCGACGCTGACCGTCGCCCGGGTGGAGGCGCAGTTCAACGTGGGTCGTCCACCGAACCTGCCCCCCGGCTCTGAACAGCACGTGATGATGGGCCTGCCGCTGGATGTCGTCTTCCCGGACGCGGGCGGCTACCGCGTCGTCGCTCAGTTGGATGGCGATGGCGAGGTCAAGACCTGGGCATTCCGCGTGCATGACGTGGCCGCGCCATCTGAAGAGACCTGACCCCCTTCCCTCATCAAGAGAAGGGGGCGTGCATCCTCACCGCTCGATGCAGTAGCCGTAGCCCCAAAAGACACCACTGGCCCCGGCGCTACCATTGGTCTGCCAGCTAAAGGTGTTGTTGCCCTTCCACCAGTGCGACCCAGTGCCACAACCGCTCAGGGCCGCGGGTAGCGTGCCATAGGTCCAGCCGTGCGCGGGCAGCTCGGCGTTGAAGAAGGCGTCGAGGGCGGTCGCTGACCCGGCACTGCACATACCAGAAAAGCCGCCGCTCGTTACGCTGCCCGCTGAGCCGCCACTGCCGAGGCCAGCCTTCGTCAGGGGTGGCGCTGGGGCCGGTGTATTGTCGAGCGTGGTCTCATAGGCGCGAGTAGCATAGATGCCGATGGAATCAGGTGTGCAGGAGGGCGGCGTCGGCGGAATGGCGAAGCGCAGATGATATCTCGCGATGGCGCCCACCGTCGTCACGCTCTCCAGCGAGACGTAGCGCGGCGCGGTGTCTTTGTGCCAGCAGTAGGGATCGCCACATGACGCTTGGTAGCCGCCGTCGTAGGGGTAGGTCGTCGCTTGCGCCCAGCCTTGCGCTAGCATCCGCGTGGCATAGTAGGTTTGGATGTCGGACGCGGTGCTGCTTGGCGTGCAGGCGTCTTCCTGTACGATGAGAAAGCGCCCGTCGCCCCCACGCGAGGTCAGGCGCACAGTGGTGAGCGTGCCGCTGGGGAAGGGCACGTCGCTGAAGCTGGCACCCGCGCTCGCTGGCCCAGCCCCGCTGAGCGCCGCCTGGCATTGCGCCAGAGGCGAGCGCGTCGCGGTGGGGCTGGGCGTCACGGTGGGGCTGGGCGTCGCGCCCGTGGTGGGTATGCCCCCGGTCGCGCTGCTCGCGCACCCCGCCAGGATCAGCAACACCAACGGGAGCACAAGAGCGAACGGCGTGGGAACGCGAATGAATCGTGATAAGCGCATACGTCTCTCCTCCTTCGCGTGGGGCTGGTGCGCCGGCGGGTCGCACAGCGCGCTGGCGGGTCGCACAGCGCGCTGGCGCAATTTCAGGCATCGCTGCCGCTAGTATATCCACCAGGTATACTAGCGGCAGGGAATACATCACAGTGTGAAGCGGTTCACATTCCCCGCGGCCACCGCCGCGCCTTGCGATCAGCGCGTATCTGTGTTAGGGTAGCTGGCGTCGCGGCCTATCGCGCGCTGGAGGCCGAGCGGGTCGTCGTGTCGCGCCGTGGCTCGCGCGCGGTGATCCATCCGCGGTTGGCGCGGCCAGCTCCCCCGCCGGGCGAGGTGGCGCGGGTGCGGGCGCTGCTGGAGCACGTCCGCACGGAGGCGCGGCTGTTGGGGTTGGAGCCGGAGGCGCTCCAGACGTTGGCCGCTGAGGCTTCGGTGCGCGGAGCGCCGTGCCGTTCCGCTCGCGTATGAGCCAATGAGGCAGTTAGGGGAAGAGCGCATATCACCGACTGGTGAGGGGAGGAATGACGGCATGCTGGCAACGTTTCAACTCATGTTGTTCGGCGCGGTGCTGGCGAGCGTCACGCTCCTCGACCTCGTGATGCCCAGCATCACCCGCCGCGATCTGCTCTTCGGCGTGACGGTCGCGCCCAACGCGCGCGCCACGGCGGCGGGCCGCGCCATCATTCGCGGCTATCGGCTGGCGGTCGGCGCCATCGCGGTCGGGCTGGGGGCCGCGCTGGGGCTGCTCTACGCCCTCGCGCCCGCCGCGTGGTGGGATAGCGGTGGCCTCTCCATCGCGGGGCTGATCGTGGCCCTGCTGCCGGGCGCGCCCTATATTCCGGCGCACTTGGCCGCGCGGCGGCTCGCCGCCGCCGATACGGGCGACGCGCCGACGGGGACGCGCGCGCCCCTCGCCGATCCGCGCCCGCGCCGCTACGGCGACTATGTCCCCTGGGTGTGGGAGGCGCTGCCGCTCGGCATCATCGGCGCGACGGTGGCCTACCTGGCTACCACCTATCCCGCCGCGCCAGCCATCATCGCCATTCATTTCAATGCCGCTGGCCAGCCGAATGGCTACGCCACCAAGACCATCGGCACCTACTTCAGCCTCGTCTGGACACAGATCGGGATGGAGCTAGGCATCACCGCCATCGCGCTGCTGATCGCGCGGTCCAAAGCGCAGCCGGAGAACAGCGCCAACGAGATCTACCGGCGGCGCGGCCTGCGCTATCTTTATGCCGTCAAGATGCTGACCATTGCGCTGCTGGGCGCGCTCGCCGCCTGGATCGCCCATGCCGCGTTAGGGAGGGCGACGCTCTCCCCGTGGCTGCTGCCCGCCACACTGGGCTTCGTCCTGGTGGTCGTGGGTCTCGGCGTCGTGGTGGCGCTGCGCACCGGCCAGGGCGGCGCGCAACTGGCGGGCGCTGGCCCAACCGACCGCATGGATGACCGCTACTGGAAGGGCGGCGTGATCTATGCCAACCGCGACGACCCCGCCATCTTCGTCGAGCGGCGCTATGGCTTCGGCTGGACGCTCAATGTCGCCAATCCGCGCGCCTGGCTGGCCATCGTCGGCATCGTGGCGCTGCTGGTGCCGCTGCCGCTGCTGCCGCTGCTGCTGAGCGGCGGCGCGCGCTGAGGCCCGGTGGGGAGCATCCATCCATCCTCCATTCGCCGCCCCTTTACCCGTACGCCGTCGCTGTGTTAAGCTGGCATCGCTGATGCGTCTGTAGGTACAGTATGGTATAGGCGTGAGACCTCTCGGACAAAGGAGTCATGCATGTCAAGCCGCGAAGCCACATCGTGGCGCGCGCCACGACGCGCGCCGGATGCCGCGCCTGGCGCCGCCGCCACTCTCCCCCCCCCGCCCAGTCAGGCCGAGACCGCCCGGCACGACACCACCGCCGAGATCCGCGCCCGTCTGCTCCGCCTGCGCAGCGACGCCTGCGAGCAGGCGCGTCCACGTGTCCTGGCGGGCGCCGCGCCCATCCGCATCATGGCCGCGATGGTGGCCCATCTGGAGGCCACCTGCCGCGAGCAAGAGATCCCGCGCGAGATGGTGGCGGCGGCGGTCGTCAACCGCACGATTGGTGACGTGGATGTCCGCCGCATCAGCGCGCGGGATGATGGGCCGGAGTATGTGACGCTGGCGGACGAGATGGGGCTGGCGCTGCCCGATGAGCTGATTGATGGCGTCCGCGCCACTGGCAAGCGCTATCGCTGGATCCGCAACCGCATGCTCGCCTTCGAGCGCGAGTTGCTCAAGCGTCACGTTGATCTGCGCATCTACGACCTCTTCGGCACGGGCAATCCACTGCTGCGCGAGATGCTGGCCGACTATGCCCAGGGTCACTGGGGCTTCACCTTCCCGCCCGCCCAGATCTATCTCAGCCTCGGCTCGCTGGATGGCCTGGATAAGTTCTTCCGGGGTTATGCCGTCAGCCAGCGCCAGCGCGGCGGTGCCACGCCCGCCGTTCTCTTCCCCGCCCCCGGCTTCAACGTGCCAGAGTGGCAGGCGCAATCCTTTGGGCTGCGCGTGCATCGCCTGCATACCCGCCCAGAAGACCGCTTCCAGATGACACCGGAGACGCTGCGCGCGACGCTGGCCCAGGCGCCGGATATCCAGGCGCTCTATCTGACCGTCAGCAGCAACCCCACCGCCTTCGCCTACTCGCCCGACGAGCTGCGCGCGCTCTTCGAGACGCTGCTCGCGGCGGATCGCGAGGTGCTCGTGCTGGCCGACCTCGCCTACATCGGCACCGGCGACCCCGAGGCCGACCGCGCGCGCATGCGCGCCTTCACCGCGCCCGGTGTGCTGGAGCGCTCGGTCCTCTTCAACAGCTTCTCCAAGACCCACACCC
>JADMIN010000176.1 GCA_015478575.1 Ktedonobacterales bacterium
CCGCTAGGTCGTCAGCGCCATCGCGCACGGAAAGGCCATACTTCACGCCATCGTAGCGGGCCAGGTTGGCGCTACATTCGGCGGGCGCGATGATGTAGTACGCGGCCACCCCATAGCGCGTATAGGGCAACGAGCATTCGCTGACCTCGGCGCCAAGCGATTTCAGCGTCTCGATGGCCTGTGCCACGACCTGACGCACACCTGGCTCGACGCCCTCGACCAGATACTCTTCGGGGACGCCAACCCGCAACCCGTGGATATCGCCGGTGAGAGCGGCGAGATAGTCCGGCACCGGCGCATCGAGTGAGGTTGAGTCGAGCGGATCATGACCCGCGATCACCTGCGTGAGCAAGGCGCAATCGCGTGCTGAGCGCACAAGTGGGCCGACCTGATCGAGCGACGAAGCGAAGGCGATCAACCCAAAGCGCGAGACGCGGCCATAGGTCGGCTTGAGCGCCACGGTGTTGGTGAGCGCGCCCGGTTGGCGTACCGAGCCACCGGTATCCGTTCCCAGCCCACCCATCGCCTCGCCCGCCGCCACCGCCGCCGCCGAGCCGCCGCTGCTGCCGCCGGGCACCCGCTCCAGATCCCAGGGATTATGGGTGGGGAAGAAGGCCGAATTTTCGGTAGAAGACCCCATCGCGAACTCATCCATATTGGTCTTGCCCAGGAAGATCGCCCCCGCCTCGCGCAGGCGCGTGATAACCGTGGCATCATAGGACGGCACGAAATGTTCGAGCATGCGAGAAGAGCAGGTCGTCCGCAGGCCGCGCGTGCAGAGGACATCCTTGATGGCAAGAGGAATACCCGCGAGCGGGCCGAGCGGCTTCCCCTCACCACGCATCTGGTCAATATGCTCAGCGTCGCGGACCGCCTGTTGGTCATCCACCGTCACAAACGCATTAACGCGCCCCTCAACCTCGTTGATGCGCTCGAGGTGGGCACGGGTGAGCTGGCCCGCGGAGAGTTCCCGTCGGCGGAGCAAGTCACTCGCCTCGCTGATTGTTAGTTGCCAGAGTTCCGCCACGTCGCTCTCCTCCTGGCCCATCGGCAAAGTCACCGCGCGCTCAGTCCGCTTCTCGGCGCGCATGTTCCAGACGCTCAGTCTTCTTCCAGCACCGCGCGCACACGGAAATAGCCCTCCTCGCACACCGGGGCGTTCTCCAGCAGCATCTCCCGCGGGAAAGAAGGGCGCACCTGATCCGCGACCATCACCGTGCGTATGGACAGCACGTGCGCGGTCGCGGGCACCTGGCTCGTATCCGCCTCGCTGATCACGTTGATGTGTTCCAGAATGGCCGAAAGCTGGTCGCGCAGCCGCTCACGCTCGTCTGGCGTAAGGGCAAGGCGGGCGAGCAGTGCCACGTGATCTACGGCCTGCCGATCAATGCTCATCGTGATCACCTCTCTCTTGTCACTTGCTCGTGCGGGTGATGCCGCGCAAGGCCCTTGCTCAGTGTTCGATGCGAAATCCAGAGAGGCTCCCTTCCGCCGCTCCCCACGACACCTCAACCTGCCGCACCTCCGCCCCCACCGGGCCGCGCCACAGCGCGGAGAGCAACCGCTCCAGCAGGTGCCGCTCCCCCTCCGCGACCACCTCAACTGAGCCATCGTGCTGATTGCGCACGTATCCACGCAGCCCAAGACTGAGCGCCTGGCGCCGCACCCAGTAGCGATAGCCGACACCCTGGACCCGCCCCACCACGCGCGCGGTGAGGTGGCAGCAATCGCTCGGAGATGACATGCGGCTCTGCTCCTCCCGCATGATGCGGATGCGCGGGCAAGCCTCACGCCTCCCTGGGTGCCCTGCTCCATGATAGTGTGCCGGAGCGGTATACCGCAAGCCACACGCACCCACCTAGCGCACGGGACACCCTGGCGGAGTCCTAATTGTTATTGGTGAGTGTCAGAAAGGCGCCGAGGGTGAGCACGATGAGGCCAACCACCCCAAACGCGATGGCCACGTGATCGGCGGTGATCAGGTTGTTGAAATGCTGGAGCAAGGCGAGAATGAGCAAGGCAACACCGACGACGAGCACGAGCAACACCCCAAGCTTCATAGCGACCTCCTAGAGCACGTCGAACGACGCGCGCGTCTGGCGGCGCGCGACCACCCACGCCCCGCTTGCCCTGAAGCATACCACAGCCATCAAGCGGCGCCGCGCTCTTTCGCCACCAGCGCGCGCACGCGGAACACCTACCACCACAATGCCGGTGGTCGCCGCGGCACGGCATGCGGCGGAGCGAGACCGACAGCTAGGTGGGATGATCCTCGAAATAGGGGCGTAGCTGGCGATAGGTATTGCGCAGATAGTCGGGCATCACCTTGACCTCGGCCAGTACGGGCATGAAGTTGGTATCGCCATTCCACCGTGGAACGATATGGAAGTGAACGTGCTCGGCGATACCGGCCCCCGCAACCGCGCCCTGATTGATCCCCATATTAAAGCCGTGGGGATTCAGGGCGGGGCGTAAGGCAGCTAGGCAACGCTGCGCCGTGCGCATCATCTCCGTCAGGGTGGGCACGTCGAGCTCCTCGATGCTCGGCAGGTGGGCCACGGGCGCGATCATGAGATGGCCATTATTATAGGGAAAGAGATTCATCAACACGAAGCAACGCTCGCCTCGGAAGAGAATCAGGTTCTCCTCGTCGCGGTCTTCCGCCGGCTTGGCACAGAGGATGCACCCCTCATCCTGCTTGTCGCTCGCGCCGATATAGGCCATGCGCCACGGTGCCCAAAGGTGTTCCACGACGGCACTCCCTTTCCATGCGCTTCACGTTGCCTGCGCTTCACGTTGCCTGCGCTTCACGTTGCCTGCGCTTCACGTTGCCCATCTTCGATGCTGGTCGTTAGCGCGCCAGCAACGCTGGCGTGAGATAGCCGATGACGAAGAAAATGAGGAAGAGCAGGCCACCCAAGATCACCACCATGAGCAGGCTCACACCGCCCGTGGCCTCATCCACCATCGGCCGTGTGGTGGCGCCTTGCCCAGGCAGCTCCCACTGTGGGGCCGGAGACCCCATCGCGAACGGGCCATGAAGCCCGCCGGTCGGGCGTGAGGGCAGGGTCAGACGCGGACCAATTGGCCGCTCGCTAAGGTGGTGGGTCGCTGTCGGTTGCGTGGCCGCCATATCCCCTCCGAGCGGGTCAGTGGGAGCATTGAAGAGCGCCACCTCCTCGGCCCCAAGCCGCGCCCTGGCAGCGGCATCAACAGGCGTCTCGTCATCTGACCACTCTGCCATATCAGCGGCGGCGTCACGCGCGGCGCGCAACGTGGGCGGCGTGATGGGCGCGGAACTGGGACGCGCGCTGGCGAGCCGACGTGCCACCTCACGCAGCGTGAGCGCGAGCGTCTCCGCGGTGGTGATCCGCTCAGGATGACGGAAGGAGACGCATTGCCGCACCACCTCCCGCACGGCCTCGGGTATCTCATCGCGAAATTGGCGGCGCGGCGCGGCCTGTCCCGCTGGTGGAGGCGCGTGCTCCGCCTCCACCTCTGGCGTCGTGAGGAGCTGCCACAGCAGCGCACCCACCGCCCAGACATCCTGAGCGCCAGCATCGCCCGCCAGCGGGTCGCCGGTGGGCACCATTTCCCCGGCCTCCGCTTCACCGTGAGCCAGCCACGGACCATCGCCATGCGCGCGGCTCGGCGCTACCATGGTGTCCCGTTCCTCGATCTCCATACGGGTGAGTTGGCGGGCCAGGGCGTCGAAATACGCCTCATCACGCGGCAGGCCAAAGTTGTTGATCCGCACGACGGCCTGGCGGTCCACCAATACCGCCGCCGGAGTCAGGTCGCCGTGCGTCATTCCCTGCGCATGCGTATACGCCAGGGCACGGGCGAGTTGCCCCACGAGCGCGATGGCACGCTCGGTCGGCACGCCTACGGTAATATAGGCTGAGAGCGGGCGCGTGTCCACATATTCCTGCACCAAGAAGAGCCAGCCATCGTGCTCCACCGCATCGTAAACCGCCACCGCGGCGGGGTGCGCCAGCATCGCCGTGCGGTGCAACGCTTCCCGATAGAGGGGTGCCAGATGGCCCGGAACCGCCTTGATCGCGATGGGGCGCCGCAGCACGACATCATCGCCACGATAGACCACGCACAGCCCACCATGCGCCAGCGGCTCGGAGAGCTGATAACGCTGGCTGAGCCGCAGCCCGGAAAAGGTCTGGCTGATGTCAGTTGCCACGGATACCCTCGATCACACACGCCTGCCGCCAGACGCCGATGCCGCAGCGCGGCGGTTCTGTTGCCGTCAGGCATTATGCCACGCCCACGCCGCTTCGTGCTAGCGTCAACGGACCAAAGTCTCCATGCCGATACCCTCCGCCAGCAACCGCGCGCCGATGAGTGGCGCCGCTGGCTCCAGGGTGCCCGGCACGACGGCAGGCGCCTGCGTAAACGGCTCGCAGAGCACGCCCACCCGTGTTCGCAAGGGATCGAAGAATGCGTCGCCCGCTTCCGCCAGTGGCCCGCCGAGCACCACGAGAGCGGGGTCGAGCACGGCAATCAGGTTGGCCAGGGCCGACGCCAGCGCATCCAGCGCATCCGCGAGCACCGCCACCGCTGCCGCGTCATCGTGCGCCGCCAGTTGCACGACCGCGCGCGCACTCATCGCCTCCGCCCTGCCCCCAGTGATATCCAGTATCGCCGCCGTACTCTCGTCTGAGGCCGCGGCCCGCCCGATCATATTGCGCACGAGTGCCTGGGCGGCGGCGAACGGCTCGAGATGCCCGTAGGCGCCACACGAACAGCGCGGCCCATCTGTGCGCACGCGCCAGTGTGCGAGCCGCCCCGTGTTGCCCGCCGCGCCGTGAATGACGCGGCCCCGGGCCACCAGCGCCGACCACACGCTGCGCGCGAGGAGGATATAGAGCACGACAGGGGCATCCTGCCCGGCACCCACATGGGCCTCGGCAAGCGCGGCGGCATCCGACGCGGCGAGGAGCCGAACAGGGCCACCCCAGCGCGCGGCCAGCCGCTCCGCCAGCGGGTAGTCCTCCCAGCCAGGCGCATAGCGCATCGCGCGCACGATACCCCGCTCGGCATCGGCGCCATCCCACAGCGCGACGCCGAGCGCGACGCGCGTGCCACTGGAATATGCGGTCTCACGCTCATTCAGCGCCCGCTCGATCAGCGTATCCAGCGCCGCGAGCGCCTCCGCTGGCGCTGCGGGGGCTGGCAGACGCACCTGCCAACGTGGCGCCAGCGGAGTGGTGCCTCGCGTGACGGTGAGACGCATCGCGTGCTCGCCGATCTCGACGCCGAGCGGAATGGATGCCGCGACCCGCGGCGCGAGCTGGTCGGTCATGGCGCACCTCTCAATGGAAATGGCATGCGGAACGTATTGACGTCGGCCCGCGCGACGCTCTAGTCTTCCACACAGCAGATAACGCAAGACGGGAGGAAGAAGCAAGCCAATGGAGCCACCAAGCGAGGATGAGCCGTTGCCCCAGCCACTGGTGGCCGCGCTGGCGGCGCGGGGCATCGCGGCACGCGATGAAGTGGGATTGCGCCGAGCGTTGGAGCGCCGCCTCGCGGGCTATACCTTGTGCCACCTGCCTCCAGCGGCGGCCCGGCGCTGGAAGGCGCGCTACCGCATTCTTTTTGGCACCGAGTATCTGGATGGCCAGACACCCGCGGAGGTCTATGCCCGCGCCCTGCTGGCTACGTTCGATCACCGCCCCTAGCCTCGCTTTCCCGTTCGCCCAGCAGTGCGGCCAGCGCCACGCCAGCCTGACGCGCCCGCTCGGCAATCTCGCTGTGCCCCAATCCTCCATCCTCGGTCACCACACCAGCGACCAGCGCGGGCGGCGTGTACTCGAAGTAGACATTCCGCACGGTGATGCCCTTCACGGGCCTCGGCAACAACGCTTGTGGTGCCATCTCCTCGAAGACCAGCGGGAAGTCAGGCGCGGCGATCTTGAGCGTCTCGCAGAGCGTATAGACCGGCACGCCGGCCTCGCGGGCGGACAGTGCCAGGGGATAGGTGCCCACCTTATTCACGACACCGCCATCCGCTCGCACGCTATCGGCGCCGACGACAACGGCCCGCGCCTCACCCACAAAG
>JADMIN010000177.1 GCA_015478575.1 Ktedonobacterales bacterium
GCCAAGTGCAGGGCGGCAATGTAGACTCCGTGACCTATCAGTCGGGCGGGCAGATCACAGGCGTATTTACCTCCTCTGAGAAGGTCCCCCAAGTCAATGGACAGGATGTCACCGCCTCCAAGTTCCAGACACTCAACCCCTTCACCAATGATGCGCCGATTCAGGATATCCTGAATAAGAATAACGTCAAGGTCATTCCGAAGCAGTCGGGTACGAATGACTTCTGGGTGGGGCTGCTCATCAACGTGCTGCCCATCGCCGCGCTGATCGCGCTGCTCTTCTGGCTCTCGCGCCGCGCGACACAAAGCCAGCAGAATATCTTTAACTTTGGGCGCAGCCGCGCCAAGCTCATCATGGAAGACCGCCCCACGACGACCTTCGCTGATGTGGCGGGGGTGGATGAGGCCAAGGCCGAGCTTGAGGAGGTCGTCGAGTTCCTCAAGACACCCCAGAAATTTCAGCGCCTGGGCGGCAAGATTCCCAAGGGCGTCCTGCTGGTCGGCCCTCCTGGCACCGGCAAGACGCTGCTCGCGCGCGCCGTGGCGGGCGAGGCGGGGGTGCCCTTCTTCTCGATGTCCGGCTCGGAGTTCGTCGAGGTGCTCGTGGGCGTCGGCGCCAGTCGCGTGCGCGACCTCTTCGACCAAGCCAAGAAGGCCGCGCCAAGCATCATCTTTATTGATGAGATTGACGCTGTGGGCCGTCAGCGCGGCACCAGCCTGACGACCAACGACGAGCGCGAGCAGACGCTCAACCAACTGCTCGTTGAGATGGATGGCTTCGATACACGCCAGGCCGTCGTCGTGATCGCCGCGACAAACCGCCCGGATAATCTCGACTTGGCGCTCTTGCGCCCAGGCCGCTTCGACCGCCGCGTCACCGTGGACCGTCCCGACTGGAAGGGGCGGCAGGCCATCCTCCAAATCCACTCGCGCGGCGTACCGCTAGGGCCTGATGTGGACCTGCAACAGCTCGCCCGCATGACGACCGGCATGGTCGGCGCGGACCTGGCGAACCTCGTGAATGAGGCGGCGCTGCTCGCGGCGCGGCGCAACCTAGATAAGGTGGACATGCGCTGCTTCTATGACGCGCTGGATCGCATCCAGTTGGGTGCCGAGCGGCCGCTGGTGCTCAGCGAGGAGGATCTCCGAGTCGTGGCGATCCACGAGTCGGGCCACGCGCTGGTCGGCCTGCTGACGCCGCACTCCGATCCGGTGACGAAGGTGACGATTGTGCCCCGTGGGCAAGCACTTGGTGTCACACAGTATACGCCGGTGGACGACCGCTATAACTACTCGCGCGACTATCTCTTCGGGCGCATCATGGCGGCGCTCGGTGGCCGTGGCGCGGAGGAAGTGGTGTTGGGCAGCATTACCACCGGCGCGGAAAACGACTTGCAGCAGGTGACGATGATCGCGCATAACATGGTCGCGCGGTGGGGCATGAGCAGCCGCGTCGGCCTCATCTCGCTCAGCGATCGCGCCAGCCCCTTTGGCAACGGCGGTGACATGGGCCAGCGCGACTACAGCGAGGCCACGTCAGCGCTGATTGACGAGGAGACGCGCAACCTCGTGCAGAGCGCCTACCAGCAGGTGAAGGCGATGCTCACCGAGCACCGTGCCACCCTGGAGCGCATCGCGCAGGAGCTCCGCCGCCACGAGACGGTAGATGCTAAGCAACTGAGCCAGATTCTGATCGAGACGGGCATCAGTCTGGCGGAGGTGGCCCCGACGCCCAACGCTGAGACCACGAATATGGAGATCCCACTGGCGACCAACGGCAACGGCGCGACCGGTGCCACGCACACGCCAGGGAGCACCACTCCCACCGGCGGGCCAGCCATCCCTGGCGGCACCACCTATCCTCAAGGCTAGCGCGCTCTTCACGCGACACACAAGCCGGGCGCCCTGCGCAGGGCGCCCGGCTTGTCTCATGTGGCCGGCCACCGCCCTGTTTCCCCAGGGTGCGACGGAGGGGCGGCTCCCGGCTTGCCAGGTACGCTATGCTATAGATGACGCTAGGCGATGGATGACGCTAAGCGCGAGGGGTGATCGCCGTCTTCCATCGGTCTCTCTGAGGGAGTGTGCTGGTCGTGTCGAGTCTCAATACTGTCGCGCCAGAGCCGGTAGCCGTCATCGCCAGCGCCATGCCACGCCGCGCGGCGTGGGTGAACCTCACCGCCGTTGGGGGCGCGCACGCGGTCATTCATGCCAACGCGGTGCTGCTGCCGCTGATCTATCCCATCCTGCGCCTGCAATATCATCTCAGCTACACACAGATTGGGCTGCTCATCACCATTCCCAACCTGGTCGGCGGGCTGCTCCAAGTCGTTGCTGGCTACCTGGGACGCTCCTTCTCGCGCAAAGCGCTGATTGGTGTCGGCAATCTGGTAGTGGGTGCGAGCATGTTCCTCACCGGTGTTACCGCCAGCTATGCCGGCTTCCTCGGCTGGGGCGTGTTGCGCAGCATCGGCGGCGCGCCGCAGCATCCCGTCGGCAGCGCCCTGCTCACTGACTCATTTGGGCGCACACGCCGCGGGCTGGCGCTCGCCGGCCATGTCGCGGGGGGCAATCTCGGCACGTTGCTCGTGCCCTTCATCGGCACCGCGTTGATCTTTGGCCTGGGCTGGCAGCGCACACTGATGCTCTTCGCCGTGCCGGGGCTGATCGCAGGCGTGGCCGTGCTGATCTTCACTCGCGAGCCGACACGCCGCACCCCCCTCTCTGGCGCATCCCTCTCTGGCACATCCCTCTCTGGCGCATCCAGCGGCGCATCCAGCGGCGCATCCGGAGCGACGCCAGCGACAGCCGCGCTCCCCACCGCGGCGCCTGGCACGTGGCTGCGCAGTGCCCTTGGCCCTCTGCGCCATCGTGGCGTACGGCTCATCATCCTGGCTTCCATCGTGGCGGCGGGCGGGCGCGGCGTAGGCATCCTGACGACCTACCTACCACTCTATCTGCGCACGGATCTGGGTCTGACGCAGAACACGGTGGCCGCGCTCTTCACCTTGCTGCTGGTCGGCAGTGTCGTTGGTCCGCTGGTGGCGGGGCGCGTCTCAGATCGCCTGGGCCGTCGGCCCATGCTCCTCCTCAGCTACGGCGCCGCGGCGCTCTTTACGCTGCTGCTGCCCCTGGTCGGTGGTGCCCATCTGCCCTTCGCCGCGCTGGTCGCGGTGGTCGCCCTGATCGGCATCTGGGCCTATGCCGAAAGCCCGCTCTTGCAGGCGTATCTGGCCGACCACGTGCCAGAGAGCGAGAAAGACGCCGCCTTTGGCTGGTATTTCACGCTGGCCTTCGGCTTCGGCTCCCTCTGGGGAACCATCCTTGGCAGCCTCATTGACCGCAACGGCTTTGGCCTGGCCTTCTGGGTGATGGCTGGCTCATACGTGCTGGCCGCGCTCGTCCTGTTGGCCGTGCCCCGCCTCGCCGCCGCGCGCGACGTACCAGCGGGCCACGCCTGACCGACCTAAGCGATGCCGTCATCTGCCGCCCGCTCCATGTTGCCCGCTCGCGCACGGCCCCCCACTGGCGGGAGCGCTCCGCTGGTGGTCTGGATGATCACGTGATGATCACGTTACGAAAAGGGAGGCACAGGCGTATGCGCATCCGCGATCTCTCCGCCGATGACGCGCCCGTTATCGAGCACCTCGCCGCCATCCTCGTGGCCGCTTTCGCTGACCACTGGCCAGAGGCCTGGCCCGATCTGGAGGCGGCTCGTACGGAGGTGCGCGCGTCGTTGAGCGCCGACCGCATCAGCCGGGTGGCGCTAGACGAGGATGGGACCGTGCTGGGCTGGATCGGGGGCATTGCCGCCTACGATGGGCACGTGTGGGAACTGCATCCGCTCGTCGTGCATCCCGCTTGGCAGGGGCGCGATATCGGCCGGGCGCTGGTGACTGACTTCGAAGCCCAGGTGCGTGCGCGCGGTGGATTGACCATCTGGCTCGGCACCGACGACGAAGATGGCATGACCTCGCTCGCGGGGCACGACCTGTTTCCCAATGTCCTCGATCACCTGACGCGCATTCGCAATCTCCGGCGCCATCCCTATGAGTTTTACCAGAAGCTGGGCTACGTCATTGTGGGTGCCCTGCCCGATGCCAATGGATTCGGCAAGCCCGACATCTTTATGGCCAAGACGGTGGCGCGCCAAGCACCGCCTGGGCGCGCTCCAACGGACGCGGGTTCCTGAGCGCGTGGCGCCGTGCGCGCCGCGAGACAGCGGCACCGCTTGGAAGCTGGGCAGCCCCTCTCTCCTTGCCGCCTGCCCCGCGCGCATGCTATCGTGCGCAAGGAGATAAGGCGAAGGAGATAAGGCGAAGGAGATAAGGCGGGCGACACGGCAAGACTACCCGCAAAGGAGAGTGGCGATATGGCGCAGACAGAGCGACAGCGCAGCGGCCCGCGCCCGGTGCGCGCGCCGCGCGGCACGGAGCGATCCTGCAAGGGCTGGCAGCAAGAGGCGGCCCTCCGCATGCTAATGAACAACCTCGACCCCGATGTGGCTGAGCGCCCCGATGACCTCGTCGTCTATGGCGGCTCGGGCAAGGCCGCGCGCGACTGGGACTGCTTCGACGCGCTGGTGCGCTCGCTGCGCGACCTAGAAGACGATGAGACGCTGCTGGTGCAATCCGGGAAGCCCGTGGGCATCTTCCGCACCACACCGGACGCCCCCCGTGTGCTCATCGCCAACAGCAACCTTGTCCCCCACTGGGGCACCTGGGATGAGTTCCGCCGACTGGAGGCGCTGGGCCTCACGATGTATGGCCAGATGACCGCCGGGTCGTGGATCTACATCGGTTCGCAGGGCATCGTCCAGGGAACCTATGAGACGTTCGCTGAGGCCGCGCGCCAGCACTATGGCGGCACACTTCGCGGCACGCTGACGCTGACCGCTGGCCTGGGCGGCATGGGCGGCGCGCAGCCCTTGGCCGTCACCATGAATGAAGGCGTCTGCCTTGCCGTGGAGATTGACCCCGCGCGCATCCAGCGCCGCCTCGACACCGGCTATCTCGACGAGATGAGCACCGACCTGGAGGACGCCCTGCGCCGCGCCGAGGCGTATCGCGCCCAGCGGGTGGCCCGTAGCATCGGGCTGGTGGGCAACGCCGCCGAGGTCTTTCCAGAGATCGCGCGGCGAGGCGTGCGTCTGGAATTGGTGACGGACCAGACATCCGCCCATGATGCCCTCAACGGCTACGTTCCCGCTGGTCTGTCGCTGGAGCAAGCGGCAGAGCTGCGAAGCCGCGATCCGGTGGAGTATGAGCGGCGGTCGCTGGACTCGATGGCGGAGCAGGTGCGCGCCATGCTCGATTTCGACGAATCGGGCGCGGTGGTCTTCGACTATGGCAATAATCTGCGGGGCCAAGCGCTACGTGCGGGCGTCGAGGACGCGATGCACTTCCCTGGCTTCGTGCCAGCCTTCGTGCGCCCGCTCTTCTGCCGTGGCACCGGCCCCTTTCGCTGGGTGGCGCTCTCCGGCGATCCCGCCGACATTCGCCGCACCGATGAGGAGATTCTGCGTCTCTTCCCAGAGAACGAGTCTCTGGCGCGCTGGATCCGCCTGGCGGGCGAGCGCATCCACTTCCAAGGGCTGCCGGCACGCATCTGCTGGCTGGGCTATGGCGAGCGCGACAAGGCCGGCGTGGCCTTCAACGAGCTGGTGCGGCGCGGCGAGGTCAAGGCGCCCATCGTCATCGGGCGCGATCACCTGGATTCCGGCTCAGTGGCCTCGCCCTACCGCGAGACGGAACGCATGCGCGATGGCTCCGACGCCATCGCGGATTGGCCCATCCTCAACGCCCTGCTCAACACGGCCAGCGGTGCCTCGTGGGTCTCATATCACCACGGCGGCGGCGTGGGCATCGGCTACTCGCTGCACGCGGGCGTCGTGATCGTGGCCGACGGCACGGACGAGGCGGAGGGCAGGCTGCGCCGCGTCCTAACCAATGACCCTGGCACCGGCGTGATGCGCCACGCCGACGCGGGCTACCCACAGGCCATCGAGACGGCTCGTGCCACCGGCATGAAGCTGCCGATGCTAGAAGAGTAGACGTCTGCCCAGCTCCCTCGCGTCCCAT
>JADMIN010000908.1 GCA_015478575.1 Ktedonobacterales bacterium
TTGCTGACCGGCGCGGGCGCCATGCCGTCAGGATTATAGGCGCGTCGGCGCGCGGAATAACGACTCGGACCGGGGTACGTGCCAGGCTCGCGACGCGGCGGTGTCTCGTCGCCAGCGCTCGGCGTGAAGGGGCGATTGCCCTCGCCCTCGCGGTAAGGATGCGGCGGCTCGCGGTGGGCCGGTCCCGACACCGCGCCCGGTTGGCCTATGCCAATGCCCCCGTTCTCCAGCAACTCTGAGCGAACGATCACGACCTCTGGCGGCGCGCTGATCCCCAACTTGACCCGCTCGCCCTCGACGGCGAGCACGTGGATAGTGATCGAGCCGTTGAGGATAATCGCCTCACCGGCCTTTCTGCGTAGCACAAGCATTCTAGATACCCCCTCCTCACAGGCGGTGACGGCCCAGCGCCGCTTTCACCTGGACGGCATTCCCTGCTTCCGCCACTCCCCCATTCCTGGGGAAGGAGCGCAGCGGCCGCGTCGCAACGACTGTTCCGCCACACGATCCGTCCGTGAGGAAGATGACCCGCGCGTCATGCTCCCCAAATTCAGCATACGTGCCTCGTCGCTCGCACTTGCCCTACCACACGACATTGCTCAAGAGCACAGCCCACCCCATCGCGCCACAGGGATGACCCCCCAGTGAGCGACGGAATGCGCGACTCTTCAAGCGCCTTCCCGTCCCCGGCCTCTCCCCGCGCGCCCGTGACACCCAAACGTGGACGCTTCATTGTACATAACGCGGAAGTGAGCGATGAGTACCGATGGGCGTGTACGGCGCGGAGCGCCTAGAGCGCCACGCGGATGTTCACGCGGATGCTCACCCGAACGGGCGTTCACGCAAACGGGCCTCGTACGGATCGCCCGCTGGCTTACCTGCGCCGTCAGGCACCGGTGTTCACCCATTCTCGGCGGCCCGTGCCCCGCTTTCCCCTGCCAAGCGAACTACCGCGGAGCACCTCCTTCGCTGCCCGCAATCTGCCTCGCGGCAGTGGCGCTCCGAACAGGGAGCGTACAGGATACGACGCCAGTATGGCTGGGGAGAGTCTCCCTACGGCAAGCTCTCACGAGGGAGTGATCGAGTGCGCGGACGGTCTACTCGCTTCACGTCCTGGATGAAACGGTGTGCCCTGGCCTCTTGCCGTTCTGGGCCGCCTCCGCGCTAGTGCGCATGCGTGACGAATGCATGCGTGACGAATGCATGCGTGACGAATGCATGCGTGA
>JADMIN010000178.1 GCA_015478575.1 Ktedonobacterales bacterium
GGTCAGCACGCTGGATGTCCCTTGCACATCCACGCCCCGCTTCGTGTGGAGCACCGACCTATTCGCTGGGGCACGAGACACCGTCGCTGGCAGGTCGCGTCGCGCTTCAGCCGAATGCCGTAGCGGCCCACAGTGTCCACAGGCGCGGTCACCGACGGAACCACCGGCCTGTTCGCACGCGACACAGGCCACGTGCCCCCGCGCACAGACACTCCCAGCTTGGCACTCAGCGCCACAGTCAGCGCAGATGGGAGGGAGTACGGTACCGCGACCGAGGTCTACCAACAGCGTGACCGCCCCGCCCGTCGTTCGTATGGCGACTTCCGCCATCGGCGATGTGATGACACAGGCACTCTCCAGCCGAGCTTCGACCTCTACCGCGAAGACCTCAGCGAGCGCGGACAGCTCACGTTCGAGCGCCGCATCCACTTCGCGCGCGTGTTCAGCCTCTTCATGCCGGAGCCGTTTGTGCGTCGCGATGGTCTCCTCCACACGCTGCTGATAGTCATCCTCAGTGCGTTGACGCAGATAGAGAGACATGGCCTCCAATGCGGGCGTTAACTCGGCCTCGGCGACCTGAAGCGCGGCGGCAAGAAGTCGCTCAGGAGCATCAGCCAGCGGCGCCGTGCGGGCGCGCGCCAACTGTTCCGGCATGAGCACGCCAAGGCGGCGCCCGGTCTCGCTCTCCACCGCGATCCGCACCCATTCGTCGTGTCGGCCCTGTCGCCCGCGACCAACCACCAGGAACGTCAGTTCGACGCTCGGTGCCTCCCAACGGCGGAGCACCTCCGCCGTGCGGGCGCCAGCCAGCCCCGCCAGCAACAGACGCCCCTCACGCAGTGGGCAGACCGCGCAGGAGGGGACGGCGCGCAGCCCCGGCTCGCCATCTCTGTCCAGACAGCGGCCACAGCCGGGGGCCGGTTCAGCGCATGCCGCGAGCGCCAACGTCGCCGGGTCGGCTTCGCTCGGCAGCGCCAGCGCGATCAGTCGCGCATGCTCGGCGCACACTTCAAGCGCCGTGGCCAGCGCCGCCGACCCTTCGGCGAGATACGCTGTTCCCACTTCCGCGCGCGCGCGCGCCAGCGTCGTGGTGTAACGCGCGCTCGCGCCGTCAGGCAGTGTCGCCGCCACAACGTCGTCCTCTTCGAGACGCACACGCCCACCAAGCGCGAGCAGGTAATCGCGCGCGAAGCGCAGCAGGGCATCATGCGGCTCATGCGCGTGGGTCGCCTGCCTGTCGCGCCGCCGCACGCCTCGGTCGAGCGTGAGCGTGCCACTGCGTCTAGCAGAGACGATGGGAGTTGAAGTGCTGGGAGCGGAGTCGTGTTCGCGCTTGCGTCGAGACCAGAACCATCTCACCCCAGCACCTCCTTGGTGAGTGATTCGGCGGCCTGCTGTTGGGCACGTCCCTGTACCAGTTCGGCCCCCAACCGTTCCACGTCACGCCGCACATCCTCGCGCGAGCCGCGCCGCAGCAGGATATCGAGAATGCGCTCCTCCAGATCAATCTCGCCATCCTGCACCTCTGCCAGCACTGTCTCTAGCGCCCCGATGGCCATCGTGAAGAGATTGATCTTCTCATAGAGCAGACGGAGCACATAATCATCAATCGTATCGCGCAGGACGAAATTATAGACATGCACGTCGCTCGTCTGGCCGAGACGATGTACCCGACCAATACGCTGCTCGATACGCATGGGATTCCAGTGAAGATCGTGGTTGATGACGACGTGGCAACGCTCGTGGAGGTTGAGACCCTCAGCGCCGGCATCGGTGGCGATCAGCGTTTGTAGTGTGCCAGCGTTGAAACGGGTCACCAGATCCTCACGCGCGGCGCGATTCAAACTGCCGATGTAGCATTCCGCCGCGCGTCCGCTCGCGGTGATCACCTCACGCAGACGTGCGGCGGTCTCCAGCCGCAGGGTGAAGATCAGCGTCGGCTCCGGGCCGAGCTGCGCCAACACATCGAGTAAGAGCCGCTCTTTGGCACTCACCAGGTCCACGCAGCGGTCGGCAAGCGCCAGCAGCAAGCCACGTTCGTCGGCGTGACGCTCGGCGCGATTGCGTAGCGAGCGCTCAATGGCGCGTGGGCTGCTGCTGAGAGACTGTTGGAGGGCCATGATCTCGCGGATCACGGCGCCACGGTTGGCCCGTGAGGAGACCGGCAAGCGCCGGTAAAGTGCCCGTAGATAATCGGTCACATCGCTGATGAGGGCGTCCTCAGCCGAGGTCGGCGCGATGGCACGGGTATCTACGGTGCGTCCGACGAAAGCGATCTGAGTCTCCGCTCGGCGTGTGCGGCACATGACCTCGCGCGTGACCGCACGCAACTCAGCGGCGCGTGCGGGACGCAGTACCCGACAGGTACCGGGATCAGCAACGTATTCCTCCTCGAATTCGCGCTGGGTTCCCAACCGACCTGGCGCGACCAGATCAATCAGACTATAGAGATCGGTGAGCTTGTTGGCCACTGGTGTCGCGGTCAACAGCAAACGCCAGCGGGCGCGCAACTCATGCACCGCTCTGCGTCGTTTGGAAGCGGGATTAGCTAAAAGATGGGCTTCATCCACGATCACCATATCCCATGTGCGCGCGCTGATGCGGTCGAAAGAGCGGACGAACTGCGGCAGTGAGCAGACGATCCGTGGCTCATGTTCGAAGCCCTGGAAGCGTTTCTCATCAGTGAGCACGAAATCGCTCGCGAAGTGCTCGCGCAGTTCTGCCTGCCACTGCCCCACGAGCGCCTTAGGCGCCAGCACGAGGGCGCTTTGCACGATACCACGTAGAGCTAGCTCTTTATAGATCAGGCCGGCTTCTACGCTCTTGCCCAGGCCAACTTCATCAGCGAGAATAGCCGCTGGCGCCTTCTCACGCAGCACCGCCTCGACCACACGAAGTTGATACGGATGGGGACGCACATGATCATAGAGCACACCTGGCGCGAGCAGGCGGTCGAATGATGCCGACACGCGCAGGCGTTGTCCCCAAAGATGCAAAGCGTACCAACGGAGCCACTCAGGATCGGGGCGTAGCGTCTCCGCCTGACAGGCCGGTGCCACGCGCGGCGCCGTCAGCCCATAAGGATCGGTGAAAGCGATGTGCGCTTGAATGCCCAGGATTCTCTGCCGCCGCGCGGCGTTGCTTGGCGCTCTCTTCGTGGCCATGAAACAGACTTTCAGGTTGGCGCTCTAGCCGAATCCAGAGCGAGCGGTGACACTATACCATGCGCGCCGCCGAGGAGGGCGAGGCACTGGACGAGAGACGAGACGATGGGGTGGCGCATATAGCCCAAGCGGTGGAGCGTTATGTTGCCCAACGTACAACTTTTTTATCTACCTAGCGTATGAATATACGACGTGAGCGCGGTGCTCGCGCCCGATCTGGCAAGTAGAGATCAGACACACTGGGCCTATGGCACAAGCTGAAAGTCACGGATAGCGGCCAGCGTAAAGCCCAAGGAGGGGGTGCCTGGTGGACATCCTGCTCTTTTCGAGCGAGTGGTCCAGTAGCATGCGACGAGCATGCGGGAGGGGGCTTCCATGAACGAACCACGCGAGAAAGTGGCACGTAAGCGCGGGCCAGTGGCTGGCACAGACGAGGCGCGCCGCGGCGGTCAAGCGGTACGCGCGAAGTATGGGCGCGAGTTTTTCTCGAAGATTGGCAAGCGCGGTGGCGATACCGTCGCCCGCGAGCACGGCGCCGAGTTCTACAGCGCCATTGGCCGCAAAGGCGGAGAGACCACCAAGCGACGCAAAGGGCCAGAGTTCTACGCGCTCATTGGCAAGAAGGGCGGTGAGTCGAATCGGGCGCGGATGCGTCAGAGTGACGCGTAAGGCGAACTACCGCCTGATAGGCGTCGGTTCGCGCGCCGTACTCTAGCGTGGGCGCGCCGTAACGCGCGAACTGGAATGGGCGGGTGCATGGCACCCGCCCATTGCCTTTGCGCTAATTCGATGGTGTCACGCCAACGGCCTCGCTGGCATAGATGCCGATCTTGCGGTAGCGCTGGTAACGGGCCTCGATCAAATGGTCGAGTGGTTGCTGGCGCAACTCCGCCAGATGCGTCAGCACGGCTTCTTTGAGCGCGGCGGCCATGGCACGATGATCACGGTGCGCGCCACCCAGCGGCTCAGGGATGATGCCCTCGATCAGCCCCAGCGCCAGTAGATCCGGCGCGGTAATCTTCATCGCCTCGGCGGCGTTCGCGGCGAAAGCCGCGTCGCGCCAAAGGATAGAGGCCGCGGCCTCTGGGCTGGCCACCGTGTAGATGGCATTTTCCAGCATCAGGATGCGGTCGGCGATACTGATAGCCAGCGCGCCACCGCTGCCACCCTCGCCGATCACAATGGCGAGGATGGGTGTCCGCAGGCGCGCCATCACCAGCAGATTCTCCGCGATGGCTTGCGAGATGCCACGCAACTCAGCATCCAAGTCGGGCGAGGCGCCTGGCGTATCAATCAGCGTGACGACGGGAATATGAAACTTCTCTGCCTGGAGCAGCAGCCGCAACGCCTTGCGATTCCCCTCGGCATGCGCCATGCCAAAGTTCGCCTCCTGTCGCTCCCTAGTATCGCGTCCCTTCTGGTGGCCGAGCAGCAGTAATGTCTGGCCATCAACGCTCGCTAGCCCGCCGAGGAGCGCACGGTCGTCCCCATAGCGGCGGTCGCCGCGTAGCTCGAAGAAGTCCTCGCAGATGAGCTTGATGTAGTCCGCGGTATAGGGGCGCTCCTTGTGGCGGGCAACCTGTACGCGCTGCCACGGTGTGAGATCCGCATAGAGTTCGCGCGTGCGGCGCTCGAGCTCTTCTTCCAGCGTGGTGATCTGGGTGCGTTCTTCCGGCTTCAGGCGATCACCGCGCCGCTGAAGGGCCTGGATCCGCTTCTCGATCTCAGCCAAGGGCCGCTCGAAGTCGAGCTCAAAAGCCATCTTGCCCCTCCCCTGATGGGTGCGCGCGCCGCAGGTGGCTGCGTATCCCTCTATGGTTGATTGTCTGTAGGTGCCCGCCTAAATGCGTTCACCTAAGCCGGCCACTTCATCCCATGATACAGCCGTAGCAGCCGCGCGAGCGTTGGACGTAGCGCCCGGCGGTGGACGATGCCATCTAGCATGCCATGTGCCAGCACGAACTCGGAGGTATTGGTGTCTTTCGGCAAGCGCTGATGCATGAACTGCTCGATGACGCGCGGCCCGGCGAAGCCAATCAGCGCGCCTGGCTCCGCTAGAATGACATCACCCAGGAAGGCAAAGCTCGCCGCCACACCGCCTGTGGTGGGATCAGTGAGGAGGGAGATGTAGGGCACACCAGCTTCACCCAGGCACGCCAGCGCCGCGGAAGTCTTGGCCATCTGCATCAGCGAGAGCAAGCCCTCCTGCATACGGGCGCCACCCGAAGCGGAGATGATGAGCAAGGGCAGCCGCTCGTCCGCCGCCATCTCGATGGCGCGGGTGAGCTTCTCGCCAACAACCGCACCCATGCTGCCGCCGATAAAGCCGAAATCCATCACGCCCACCATCAGCGACATGTCCTCGATGCGCCCGCGCCCGATGATGGTCCCCTCGTCGAGCTGGGTATTCGCGCGCTCGCTCTCTAGTTTGGTGCGATAGGATTGCGAGCGGCTGACGAAGTTGAGGGGGTCAGATGATTGCAGCTTAGCGGCGAACTCCTCAAAAGAATCGGGGTCGAGGAGGAGATCCAGCCGCGCTCGTGCTCCCAGGCGGAAATGATGCCCACAGCGTTGGCAAACCTTGAGGTTTTTCTCCCAATCTTTGCCAACGAGCAACTCACGGCAGTTTGGACACTTAACCGCGACGTTATTGGGCAACGCCCGCGCATGCGCATCGGGATGGTCGCCATTGAGTCCCGCGAGCGCTGGCCGCGACTCATCCTTCATCGGTTCTCCCCTCCCCCGCCTCATCTCCGTGCAGAATCTCCCGTGCCGCGGCCAGCAAATCCTGTGGCACGAGCAAGCGAACGCCCACCGGCAAACCGCCGAGGGCGCCGCTGCCCGCGCCCCACTGCTCGATCCGCACCGGGATACCCGCCTTTCG
>JADMIN010000179.1 GCA_015478575.1 Ktedonobacterales bacterium
CTCCAACACGTCCGCGATGCTCCTGCGCTGGTCGCCAGATGGCCGACAGGTGCTGCTGATAGATGGCGCGTATGCCATTCTGACGATCTGGGGACCGCAACAACTGCCCTAGAGGGAGCCGCACATGGCGAGCGGCTACGAGGCGCGCAAGGGTGTCGTGGCCCGCGCAACGTGCGCATGCGGCGAAACTCGCTCCCATCCTCATCCGTAAGCATGCGTGAAGGCTCATCGCGTGGTGCGCGATATGTCGCCCGGCGACCAGGGTCTACCACCGGTTATACTCTATAGCACGCCAGCACCTATGCACGCTGGCATAGGTGGAGCGTGGCGCCACGCGCGCCGGGCGGTAGGCGACGCGCCATGCTTGGCGCGCGCTCGACAAAGAGGCGTATGGACTCGCGCGCGCGTTCGCGTCGCGGGGCAGAGTGAGCTAGGCGGTGCGTCGGGCGGTGAGCCACATCGTCCGCGGTGGCAGGAGAGAGGAGCGTGCGAGCGCTATGCACTTCCCCAAACGCTGGTTATTCGTGGTCGTCACCATGCCGCTGCTACTCGCGGCTTGTGGCAGCGGCGACGCGCCGGGCTATACGCCAGAGCAGATGCGCGCCGCCTACGGCGTGACCGCGCTCTATGACAAAGGCTTCCGCGGCAAGGGCCAGACGGTGGTAGTGATTGATTCCTTCGGCAGCCCGACCCTCCAGCAGGACATGGACACGTTTAACCAGCACTATGGCCTGCCAGCCATCACACTGAAGATTCTCGCGCCGCTGGGCACCAAGCCCTACGATTCCAACAATAAAGAGATGCGCGGCTGGGTTGGCGAGACCAGTGAGGATGTCGAACTGATCCATGCCATCGCGCCCGACGCCGCCATCACCGTGCTGACTAGCCCAGTGGACGAGACCGAAGGCACCATCGGCCTGCCAGAGTTTCTGCGGTTGGAGCAGTACGCCGTCAGCCGCCAACTGGGCAGCATCATCTCGCAGAGTTGGGGCGCCTCCGAGTATACGCTGAAGGACAGCGCGGGCCAGCAGGAGATCCAGCGCTGGGACGCCTTCTTCCAGCAGGCGACGACGCAGAAGGGCATCACCTTCTTCGCTGGCTCGGGTGATGAGGGCGCCACCGATTATGCCGATCTGAACGCGACCCAGTTGGTATCACAGCCAACCTCCAGCTTCCCCAACGACAACCCCTGGGTGACGAGCGTGGGCGGCACGACGCTGAATCAGAACAATGACAGCACCTTCTCTGAGACGGCCTGGAACGGCAGCGGCGGCGGCTTCAGCGCCTTCTATGCCGAGCCAGACTATCAGCAACTCCTGCCCGCCGCTGTGCAAAGTCAGCTCAACAATCGTCGCGGACTGCCCGACATCTCCGCCGCCGCCGACCCCGACACAGGCCTGGGGGCATACAATGCCGTGGATGGCTGGTTCATCACCAGCGGGACGAGCGCCGGTGGGCCGGTCTGGTCCGCGCTGACGGCCATCGCCAACCAGATGGCCGGGCGCCCCCTCGGCTTCCTCAATCCCGCGCTCTACAAGCTGGGCACATCGGCGAATGCGGCGCGGGATTTCCGTGATATTACCTCTGGCGAGAACTCGTACGCTTCCGGTGGGGTGAGTGTGACTGGCTATCCAGCGGTGGCAGGCTGGGATCCCGTGACGGGGTTCGGCACGCCCAACGCCGAGAAACTATTGCCCGACCTGATCGCCGCGGTAGGTGCGGCGGGCGCATAATCCGCACGCGACCGCCCTGGTAAACTGGCGCATGCCGGTGCGTCTGGAGTGAGAGGCGCGCGAGTGGAAAGGGCTATGGATTGGATATGCGGATGGATATTCGGATGCCCTTCCCGTCGCTCGCGCGTCTATCTCATTGAGAAAGTAGTGGCGCGCCTCGCCGCCCACACGAAGAGAGAAGCATCAGCATGCCGAGATCGAAGAGATGGCTCTCACTGGCGGCGACCTTGCCGCTCTTCCTACTCGCCGCTTGCTCCACAGCGGGGCAGAGCACAGCCGCGACCCCGACCCCCACGCCCACGGTGATGGCCTCGCCTACCACGACCAGCGGGACAGGCATCCCTGGCCGCCATGCCTATACGCCAGAGCAGATGCGCGCCGCCTACGGCGTGACCGCGCTCTATGACAAAGGCTTCCGCGGCAAGGGCCAGACGGTGGTAGTGATTGATTCCTTCGGCAGCCCGACCCTCCAGCAGGACATGGACACGTTTAACCAGCACTATGGCCTGCCAGCCATCACACTGAAGATTCTCGCGCCGCTGGGCACCAAGCCCTACGATTCCAACAATAAAGAGATGCGCGGCTGGGTTGGCGAGACCAGTGAGGATGTCGAACTGATCCATGCCATCGCGCCCGACGCCGCCATCACCGTGCTGACTAGCCCAGTGGACGAGACCGAAGGCACCATCGGCCTGCCAGAGTTTCTGCGGTTGGAGCAGTACGCCGTCAGCCGCCAACTGGGCAGCATCATCTCGCAGAGTTGGGGCGCCTCCGAGTATACGCTGAAGGACAGCGCGGGCCAGCAGGAGATCCAGCGCTGGGACGCCTTCTTCCAGCAGGCGACGACGCAGAAGGGCATCACCTTCTTCGCTGGCTCCGGCGACAGCGGCGCCACCGACGCGGCCAACCTGGCCAGCGACCGCGGCAGCATCCAGCTCGTCCATGCGCCAACCTCCAGCTTCCCCAACGACAGCCCTTGGGTGACGAGCGTGGGCGGCACGACGCTCAACCCAACTACCAGCGGCGGCTATACCGAGAGTGCGTGGAATGAGAGTGGTGGCGGCTTCAGCGCCTTCCACGCCGAGCCAGACTACCAGCGACAATTGCCTTCAGCGCTCCAGAGCCAGCTCAATAACCGCCGTGGCCTACCCGATGTAGCCGCCGCCGCCGACCCGGCAACCGGCCTAGATGGCGTCTTTGGCGGCACACCCTTTGTCACTAATGGAACGAGCGCCGGTGGGCCGACGTGGTCCGCGCTGACGGCCATCGCCAACCAGATGGCTGGGCGCTCCCTCGGCTTCCTCAATCCCGCGCTCTACAAGCTGAGCGCGTCAGCGCATTACGCCCAGGCTTTCCGCGATGTGACGTCTGGCAACAATACCGTGTATGACGCTGGCGGTCAGGTCATCGCGCAGGGCTACCCCGCGGTGGCCGGGTGGGACGCGGTGACGGGCCTGGGCACGCCGCTCGCGGATCACCTATTGCCCGACCTGATCGCGGCGATGGGGGCATAGCAGCGGTAGGGAGGCAGGCATGGACGGCGGGGGGGTGCGTGCGGCGGCGGTGCGACCGCGCGTGCGACGACAGGACATCACGAGCTTCGTGGAGCGCCATGCCCTAGCGTGGGATCTGAGCATGGGAGGGCTGGCGCTGCTCTATATTCTTCTGGGCTACTTCCAGGATAATCCACGCGGCCCCTTGAACGAGGCCACCCTTACGCCGATCGAACTCATCATCACGCTCGCCTTCCTTGCCGAGTTTAGTGTGCGGTTCTATGCCGCCGCGTCGCGTCGCGCCTACCTGCGTGGGCATTGGATTGACTTAGTCGCGCTGTTGCCCGCCGTACGCGTCTTGCGCTTTTTGCGCTTCGGGCGGTTGGCCTATCTCTTCCAGGCGGCGCGGGTGCTGCGGCTGGGTGTGCTGGTGCGGCTGCTGGTAGAGATCGAGCGCGCGGGCGACCGCATCCGCTGGATCGCGGTACGCAACGGCCTGCATGTCGTCTTCCCACTGGCCTTCGGGTTGGTCTTCATTGGCGGGGCGCTCATCTGGCAGATCGAGCATGCCACCAACCCGGACTTTCGCGACTTCGGTAATGCCGTCTGGTGGGCATTCGCCACGATGGCGACCGTGGGCTATGGCAATGGACCGGCGACCTTGGGCGGGCGCGTCATCGCGGGCATCATTATGGTGGCGGGCATCGCCTGCTTCGGCATGATTACGGCGACAGTGACCGCGTATTTCTTCGAGCGTGTGCGTGGGCATGACACGCTAGAAGAAGAGGCGCATCAAGTGGCCCGTCAGGACCAGTTGCTGCTGATGTTGGCGGATATTCAGCGGCGCCTGGAGCGGATCGAAGGCCAGATGGACGGACCGGACCTCCACCTCTCTTCCCCACAGTTGTCCTCATCTCCCGCCCCCCTTTCCGCGCGGGGGGAAGAGGCATAACGGCATGCCGCCGCAACTGAGGGTGCGCGCTGGGGCGGCTCGCCAGACGCGCACCGCGCCTTCCCGCGGGCGGGAAGAGCCACTTTAGTCCAGGTGGGCGTTCACGCGGATCTCGACGTTGTTGCGCAGCGCGTTGGAGACTGGGCAGCCTTGCTCCGCTTGTCGCGCGATCCGCTCGAAGCCCGCCTGGTCCAGACCGGGAACGGTGCCCGTGACCTCTAGGTCCATCGTCGTGATCTTTAGCTTGCCATCCACGCGGTCCAGCGTGCAGACCGCTGTCACCATCAAGCGCTGTGGCGGCGAACCTGCCGTGTTCAGCGTATTCGAGAAGGCCATCGCGAAGCACGCGGCGTGCGCCGCCGCGATCAACTCCTCCGGGCTGGTCTTGCCGTCCGCGCGCTCCGTGCGCGCGGCCCAGGTGACGGGCAGTTCGCCGAGCGCGCCACTGCCTGACGTGATCTTGCCATTGCCTTGCGTCAGATTCCCTTCCCAGATGACCTGGGCTTGCCGTTCTGCCATTGCCACGGTTGTGCTCCTTATGGGGTCGGTAGTATGTCCGCGCGCTCTAGGCGTCTTGAGTGCTCTCGTGGGGCGGTGGCGTGCCGCTCCGCGCGCGGGCCGCGTCGGTCTTGGCCGCCAGGATAAAGTCGTTGCGGTGCAGGCCGCCAATGGCGTGTGTCCACCAGGTGACGGTTACCCGGCCCCACTCCGTCAGGATCGCCGGATGGTGGCCTTCCGCCTCAGCCAGCGCGCCGACGCTATTCGTGAAGGCCAGCGCCTGGGCGAAGTTCGCGAAGCGAAAGACGCGCTCCAGAGTCTTCATGCCCGCGCGCTCCGTGATCTGCCAGTCGGGCACCTGTGGCCGCAGTTCCGCGATCTCTTGGTCCGAGAGGGACGGGTCGCCGCCGCGGCATACCGTGCATTTCATGCTTGTGAGTGGTTGCGTCTTAGGCCTCCCTCCATGTGCCGCCGTTATCGGGGAGTTCCCCGGACCCCTATCCGCTCCATATCCTACCGCCGTGCGCGTCGCCGCCGCTACCCACGCGCGCACCGCGCCCGTATCGCGCTTCGCGCCGTAGCGTGAGAGGCGAGGTATGCGTCAAGCTATGCCGGAGACCCACTCCCTGGCCACTTCGATCGCGGGAAGACGAGGGAACAGGGGAAAGCATCAGTACGCGGGAAAGAAGAGGGGACGCATGCGACTGCTATCACGTGCATGGGATTCGATGTCGAGCACCGAGCGCATTGTCGGTATGGCGGTGACGGCTGGCAGCGTGGTCGCGATAGCCAATTCCACTATCTGGGCGGTGGCCGTGAGCTATATGCGACACCAGAAGATGCGCGTTGAGCTGGCGCGCATCCAGACGGAACTGCCGCAAGCGCCAGGAGGCGCGTTGGCCAGTGTGCCGGGTGCTGGCGTAGATGGCGCACCACAAGGCGCCGGGTGCCCGTCTGGATGAGCCAACGAAGGCGATGAGGCGGGAGCGGCTGCTCCACATGACGCTCGGCGTCTTCACCAGCGCGGGGGTGGCGCATCTGCGCGCGCAGCAAGAGGCAGCCATCGAGAACACGGGCGAGTTGCTGCTCTACAGCCTGGATGAACTGGAGTAGATCGCGGCGGACAAGGGCGGCGTGCGGTCGCTGTTGGATGAAAAGTGGCGCAAGGTCTACAAGGCGAGCGCGCCGCGTGGCTTGTTCACCTAGGACGAGATGCGCGCGGCTTAAGGTTGCCATGCTCACCAGCACCAATATGGCGCTCTTTACAGTTCGTTGCATCATTGAACTGACAGGGGGCAAAGTATAGTGTACCCGTACCTGCTCAGGAGGGGTTGCGTAGGCTGGTAGAGTAAAGGCATGACGGACCAG
>JADMIN010000909.1 GCA_015478575.1 Ktedonobacterales bacterium
CGCATCCACCACCCCCAGCAGCAGAATCATCACCGCGCAGCCGATATCCATGTGCCAGTAGGGGACCGGCCAGGCGATCTCCGAGCCATCCTCGCTCAGTTTATCCGCCTCCTGGTACCGGTGGTGGTAGGCGGCTTCGCTGGTGCAGGCAACGATGAGCACAGGCGCCTCAGAGATGAAGGGATGGAAGCCACCCTCGACGTAGCCATCCTCGCCGCAGAGTGTGCCGATGGCCTTTTTCAACTCAGGCCGCGTCACCACAATGAAGGATTGCCCCTGCGTGAAGCCGGCACTGGGCGCGTGCCGAGCCAACTCCAGCAGGCGCTCGATCACCTCCGGCGCCACCGCATCAGGCCGGAAGTGTCGCACCATCCGCCGTTTGCGGATCACCTCGCCAAGCTCCATCGCCATTCTCCTCTCCGCCGTCGTGCCATCTGGCTCACTCCAGCCACACGGTTATTGTACCCCCCACGCGCGGTGGACGCATCCCTGGTCATCTTTGGTGGCTGCCTCACATGCCCCTGTAGCGTGGTATCCCTCGCACTGGGACTCTTGTATAGAGTGTGTTGACGTATGGCGGCGCGCGTGGCTAGACTGGAAGCACAGGTGTGGCTGTGGCGTTAGGTGGTCAGGCGATTTCTCGGGTGGCTGGAAGGTGGTAGGCGCATGGGTGGCAAACATCCCAGGCAAACCGCGCATACGCTTAAGGTGGTCTGCTCGTGGGCGCTGTTCCTGCTCGTGTCGCTGGGAGGGATGTTTGGTGTGCTGGCGCGCATGGCCGCCGCAGGGCCAGCGGGCGCCGTCACACGCCCACTCATGCTGGCGCAGAGCGGCGCCCTGGCCATCACCGTTGGCTCCTCACCAACCATCACCGCGCCATCCGCCTTCCTCTTTGACGCTGATACCGGCGCCGTCTACTACGCCAAAGGCGCCGACGACGAGCGCCCGATGGCGAGCACCACCAAAATCATGACCATTCTGCTGGCCGTCGAGCGGGGCAATCTCAACCAGATCGTCACTATTGGGCCAGATGCCGCCGCGCTCGTCCGGGCTGATAGCAGCTATATGGGGGTGAGCGCGGGCGAGCGCATCAGCCTCGGCGATCTCCTCTATGGCCTAGTCTTACCCTCTGGCAATGACGCCGCCATTGCCATCGCCGATGCCATCGCTGGCAGTGTGCCGAACTTTGTGGAGTTGATGAACGCGCGGGCGAGAGAGCTAGGC
>JADMIN010000180.1 GCA_015478575.1 Ktedonobacterales bacterium
GGTCAAAGGACTGGTAGAGCAACCCCTCCACCTCAGCCTAGCCGATCTGCACCAGTTGCCCAAACGGGAGCAGATCACCAAACACAACTGCATCCAGGGGTGGACGGGTGTCGCCGAATGGGGCGGCGTCTCGATGCGCGACCTCATCGAGCGTTGCCACCCCCTCCCCACCGCGCGCTACGTCATCTTCTCCTCCTACGGCGAGGACAACGCCAGCCGCGCCTACTATGAGGTCATCACGCTAGAGCACGCGAAGCACCCCCAGACCATCCTGGCCTATGAGATGAATCACCATCCCCTGCCCGTGCCACACGGCGCGCCTCTGCGGCTGCGCTGCGAGATGCTGCTGGGCTACAAGATGGTCAAATGGCTACGCGCCATCGAGTTTGTCGAGCGCTACAGCGACGTGCGCGATGGGCAGGGTGGCTCGCGCGAGGACAACCGCTACTACGAGCAGCCCGCCGCGATCTAATGGGGGGCGCACCACAGCCAAACGGCACGGATGGCACGAAAGGTGCGGCCTCCCTTCGCGGGCCACACCGCCGGAAGCGCGGCCAGAGGCCCACCCCCCCGCAACTGGCATGAAGCTTGCACATGTATCGCGTTAAGACACATTCGGCGGAGAGCGGACGGATCGCACAAGCGTTGGATCGCACAGGAGAGCGGACGGATCGCAAGGAGAAGAGGACATTTATGGGGAAAACCGCGTCGGATACCCTGGCTGAACGCCTCATTGCCTGGGGCGTGGACACCATCTTCGGGTTCCCTGGCGATGGCATCAACGGCTTTTTCGAGGCGCTACGCAAACACCAGCGTCAGCTCACGTTCATACAAAATCGCCACGAGGAGGCATCCGCCTTTGCCGCCTGCGCCTATGCCAAGTTTACTGGCAGACTCGGCGTCTGCGTCGCCACCAGCGGCCCCGGCGCGATTCACCTGCTCAACGGCCTCTACGACGCCAAGATGGATGGCGCCCCCGTGCTGGCCATCACCGGCCAGCAATATAGTGATCTGCTCGGCATGAGCTACCAGCAGGAGGTCAACCTGCTCGCGCTCTTCGCCGATGTGGCCGTCTACAACCAACAACTTCAAGGCGCGACCGACGTCTACAACCTGACGAACATCGCCATTCGCACCGCGCTCTCGCGGCGCGGCGTCGCACACCTCACCTTCCCCATTGACTATCAAGTGCTGGATGCCAAAGAGGACTTCTACAACCACTCCGGCGGCCCGCCAAGGACGCCGGAGCGGACCGAGGGGTTCCAGCCAGGCTTCTACGCGGTGGATGGGCGGACAACGCAAGCGGCGGCCCAGTTCGAGCAAAGCTCGCCGATCCCCAGCTCCCACCAACTGCAACGAGCGGCGGATAGGCTCAACGCCGGCAAGAAGGTCGCGATCCTCGCGGGGCACGGGGCGCTCCACGCGCGCGCCGAGGTCGAGCAGGTGGCCGAGTTGCTAGGCGCGCCGATTGTGAAGCCGCTGTTGGGCAAAGGCGTCGTACCCGATACCAGCCCGCTCACGACTGGCGGCATCGGGCTGCTCGGCACACGCCCCAGCGAGGACGTGATGGAGCAGTGCGATACGCTGCTGATCATCGGGTCCTCGTACCCCTACCCCAACTTCCTGCCCAAGCCGAGCCAGGCCAAAGGCATCGAGATCAACATTGACGCGACGCGCGTCGGCCTCCGCTTCCCCGTCGAGGTTGGGCTGGTGGGCGACTCGCAGGCCACGCTCCGCGCGTTGCTGCCGCTCATCCACCGCAAGACGGACCGTTCCTTCCTAGAGATGGCCCAGAAGGGCATGCGCGAGTGGATCCACCTGCTTGAGGAGGAAGGGACCTCCACCGTCACGCCGATGAAGCCGCAGGTCGTGGCGTGGGCGCTCAACGAGCTTGCCGCGCCAGACGCCATTATCACCGGCGACAGCGGAACGAACACCACCTGGATCGCGCGCAACTTCCTGCTCAAGGAAGACCAGATGTTCTCCTGCTCTGGCAACCTAGCCACGATGGCCCCCGGCCTGCCCTACGCCATCGGTGCGCAGGTGGCGCACCCGCACCGCCAGGTGATCGCCTTCGTCGGTGACGGCGGCTTCACAATGCTGATGGGCGAGATGCTCACCGCCGTGAAATACAACCTGCCGATCAAGGTGATCATCATCAAGAATGACGTACTCGGCCAGATCAAGTGGGAGCAGATCGTCTTCCTGGGCAATCCCCAATTTGGCGTGCAACTACAGACCGCGGACTTCGCTGGCTGGGCACGGGCGGCGGGCGCCGAGGGCTACACCTGCGACGACCCGACGCGCATCCGCGAGACGATGCGCCAGTTCCTGGCCTCGCCACACCCCGCGGTGCTCGAAGCGGTCGTTGATCCGAACGTGCCGCCGCTGCCCGCGAAGATCAAGCCGGAGCAGGCGCTGAAGTTTGCCAAGGCGCTGGCCAAGGGGCAGCGGGACGGCCCCCGCATCGCGCTGACGGCCTTCCGCGAGAAGTTTAGCGAGATGCTTGGCGAACAGGAAGACAAGGGTATTCTCGGACGCCTCGCCGAGGCAGCCAACGGCGTGCTCGACCGCTCATAGCGGAACACGCGCGTCCTCCCCCTGCCCGCCTCCTCGCGCGGCGGGCGGGGCGAGCGGCGTATTCAAGGAAGAGATGGCTCGCCCATGAGCAGGCACGCGACGGACATGCCCATCCAGAAGATCGCGGTCTCAGCCTATACCATTCCCACCGACGCTCCTGAAGCCGACGGCACCTATGCCTGGGAGAAGACGACCATCGTCATCGTCGAGGTGAGCGCCGGAGGCAAGCGTGGCCTGGGCTACACCTACGCCGACATCAGCACGGCACGCCTCATAGAAAGTTTGCTATCTAAAGAAGTTGAGGGGCGCAACGCGCTGGATGTGCCGGGCGCCTGGGAAGCGATGGTGCGCGCGATCCGCAACCTGGGCCGACCTGGCATCAGCTCGATGGCGATCGCCGCCGTGGATAACGCCCTCTGGGATCTCAAGGCCAAGCTGCTCGATCTGTCGCTGGTCTCGCTGCTTGGCGCCACCCATACCGAGGCGCCCATCTATGGCAGTGGCGGCTTCACCACCTACCCAATCGCGAAGCTGCAAGAGCAGCTTGCCGGCTGGGTGGCGATGGGCATCCCACGGGTGAAGATGAAGATCGGCACGCACCCAGAGGACGACCTGAAGCGCGTGCGCGCCGCGCGTGAGGCCATCGGGCCAGATGCGCAACTCTTCGTGGATGCCAACGGCGCCTATAGTCGCAAGCAGGCACTCCAGCAGGCGCGCGCGTTCGCCGAGCTGGGCGTCGTGTGGTTCGAGGAGCCGGTCAGCTCAGATGACCTAGAGGGACTGCATCTGATCCGTGACCGCGCCCCCGCTGGCATGGATATCGCCGCGGGTGAGTACGGCTACGACCTCTGGTATTTCCGTCGCATGCTCAATGCCGAGGCGGTGGACGTGCAACAGATAGACGCGACCCGCTGCGCTGGCATCACGGGCTTCGTGCGCGCCGCGGCGCTGGCGGAGGCACAGTCGCTGCCGGTCTCGGCGCACTGCGCGCCGATGCTCCACCTCGCGCCCATGTGTCACATCGCGTTGCCACGCCCGCTCGAATATTTCCATGACCATGTGCGCATCGAGCATCTGCTCTTTGATGGCTGCGTCGAGCCAGTCAACGGCATGCTGCGCCCCGATCGTTCGCGGCCCGGCCTGGGGCTGGATCTCAAGCGCACCGAGGCCCAGCGCTACGCGGCGTGAGGCGGGAGGGAAGCATCCGACATGGCGGTTAAAGCATCCAATATGGCCGTTAAGGCACCAACACCCAGGACACCAACATCCAGGACACCAACATCCAGGACACCAACATCCAGGACACCAGCGCGCGTACTCGCCCACCTTGTCCCCACGCCGCCCCCGCGCGGCATGGGCCGCTTCGAGAGCCTGCCACGCCTGCTTACGCGCGACGTCGGGCTGGTGGAGCAGCATATCCGCGAGGGGCGCTTCCAGCGCAGCCTGGCGCTGATCGCGGGCGCCTCCAGCATCTTTGCTGGCCTAGAGGCCGGGACCGAGCACTACCGCGGCAGCTATAGCCAGCGCATCATGTACACCCCCATCGCCCTCAGCGGCCTCCTGACCGTCACCGGCATCTGGAGCGCCTTCAGCCGCCGCGTCGCGCGCACCGTCTTGCCGGTTGTCTCGACAGCCGCGCTGCTCGATGGCACCATCGGCTTCTTCTTCCATCTACGCGGCATCCATCGCAAGCCGGGAGGCTGGCGCATTCCCGTCTTCAACGTCATCATGGGGCCACCGATCTTCGCGCCCCTGCTCTTCGGCATCAGCGGCTTCCTCGGCCTGATCGCCTCGTTCTTACGGACGGAAGACGCCCAGCCCGCGGCGGCGCGCCGCGCCCCGGTGGCACCGCGCCCGCGCTGGCTCTCCGCGCTGCCCGCGCCGCTCTCGCGCGAGGCCTTCACCGCCGCGCGGGATCTGCGCGAGGGGCGCTTCCAGCGGTTCATGGCCGCCGCCGCCGCGGTCTCCGCCCTGCTCAACGGCTTTGAAGCGCTCTATTCGCACTATAAGAACAATTTCACCTACAAGAGCCAGTGGACGCCGATCCTACTCACCCCGGCCATCGCGGTAGCGGGCTTCGGCAGCATCTGGAGCCGCCGCATGGCGCATACCGTGCTCCCCATCGTCTCGCTGTTGGCCATCGCCGATGGCATGGCAGGCTTCCTCTATCACGCGCGCGGCATCGTGCGCATGCCAGAGGGACCACGTAAGCCGCTCTATCTGCTGACCTATGGGCCACCGATCTTCGCGCCGCTGCTCTTCGCGGCCACCGGTTTCCTTGGTCTGCTGGCCAGTCTGCTGCGGAGGTCACACACATGAAGACCACGGCATCAGGTGCTTCAGGAGAGGGGGCGGCGATGGAGCCGCCCGGCGCGCCTAGGGACCAGAATTCGCCACCGACCACCAGCCCGACCGCCGCCCACGACGCGCGCCGACTGCTGGTGGACCCGCGCACCGGCACGCCGATCCCCCCCAAGGCCCAGCCAGGCTACTATCCCGGCTATTCGACGCTCAGCCAGCAGGCGTTCTGGGATGAGGCGACGCGCCAGGTCGTGCTGGAGCGCGTCCACACCGTGCCGGAGAACCAATACTTCAGCCCGGATGAGGCGGCGCTGCTGGAAGCGGTCGCCGCGCGCATCCTGCCACAGGACGACCGCGACGCGGACCACCGCATTCCGATCGTGCCGCGCATTGATCAACGGCTCTTCACTCACCGTGGCGCTGGCTATCAGTATCGCGATACGCCGCCCGATGGCGAGGCCTTCAGGCTCGGCCTGCGCGCCATCGAGGCCATCGCGTCGCACCTCTGTGGGCGTGCCTTCCAAGCGCTGGAGCCGCACGAGCAGGATGATGTGCTCGCGACCATCCACGACGGGCGGCCGCCCACTGGCGAGGAGATCTGGCAAGCGATGCCCGTCCGTCACTTCTGGATGCTGCTCGTCACGGACGTGGTCGAGGCCTACTACGCCCACCCGTGGGCCTGGGATGAGATCGGCTTCGGCGGTCCAGCCTATCCACGGGGCTACATGCGCTTGCGCGCTGGTCGGCCAGAGCCATGGGAGCAGCGGGAGCGGCGCTATGAATGGCAGGCGCCACCCGGTGCGCTCTCCGACCGCTACGTGCCGATTGACCGAGAAGATCCGCTCGAAGCACAGCTCGGTGGCAAGCCGCAGGGGGCCAGCCAGGGCGGCACACACTGATGTGGGAGATACCGTGTTGCCAGAGGAAAAGGACAGAGTTGGGTGAAGAAGCCGTTGTTTGGCGCCTTTCAGGGTCCAAAAGCAGGTGAGCATACGCTGGGGCCGATCCAGCGTGTGGACGTGCCCATGCGGCACTACGACCTCAACGACGAGGTGGATTTCGTCATTGTGGGGGTCGGCGCGGGCGGCGGCGTGCTGGCCCAGCGTCTGGCGCGCGCCGGATTCCGCGTGGTGGCCTTCGACGCTGGCCCCTTCTGGG
>JADMIN010000910.1 GCA_015478575.1 Ktedonobacterales bacterium
ACGCCAGCTATGCGCCCATCTGTACCGAGGAGGATCGCCAGCTCGCGTGGGAGCGCACAGCGACCCAGCTCCACCACCAGGTGCGCGGCTGGGGTCGCCAGGGCGCCTGGGCGGAGATCGAAGGCGCGCGCTGGCTGGTGCGCCGCGCCCGCCCGGTCGCCACTACCGATGCCACCGCGCGGCCCGGCACGCCGCTCCCCCCCACGCCCGAAGGGCCGCTGATCCAGACAGGAGAGGGCGCCCTGCTGCTCCTCGATGCCGAGCCAGCGCCATCCATCTGAGGCTGGCGGCCACAGCGCGCGCGGCGCATCTCCGCACAGGTGGCCGCGCATCAATATGGCTCGCGCGAATACGACGTACCCCGAAGAGGCGCGGCTACTCCCATTGGGGCAGGCTGGGCACTCCGCCAACGCTGCCACCACACGGGGTAGACGCGCCTCTCCTCCCCATTCCCCCGCCAGGGAAGGGGGCATGGGATGATGGGTTGCCGTTAGAAGCTGGGGTAGATGCCGCGCAGCAGGCCCAGGCCGCCGAGGAAGTGGACCTTCAGCGTCTCATCTACGTAGTCGGCGAACTTGAAGTTGCTGTCGGTGATGGCGAAGTCCACGCCCCAGTATTCCTGGTTGGTCTCGATCTCCACCGCGTTGCCGATCTCCGGCACCGGGAAGGGCACCGAGAGCGGCAGGAAGAGGATGTGCCCCTGCGGGCAGTAGCGGTCCAGCAGAATCGGCATCTCCTTACCGGTGGACTTGTTCAGGTAGCGCGTCACGCGGTACTGCGCCGTCAGTTGCCCCTGGTCCGCCGAATCCCCCGCCTGCACGACGTAGCGCAGTTGGCCTGAGCCGACGACCAGATTGGTCAGCCGCACGTTATCCAGCGGATTCATCACCAGGAAGTCGGGATCGCCCGCCGCCTGGAGGTACATCCCCGCCAGCAGGTTATCAATATCGGCCAGAGCCAGCTTGCCGGTGGCGTCCGCGGGTTGTGCCACCTGCGCCCCCAGCGTCGCGCCGTTGGCCGTGCTGGCGTTGCCCAGCGCCTGCGCGATCAGGCCATCCCACATCAGCGGATTGCCGCCGCCATCCACGAAGGTCTTGGCCGTATTGGCCGCCACTGTCGAGAGCGCCGTGCCGCTGGTCGCGGGCGCCGCCGTCAGCGTCAGCGTCACGATGGCGGGGTTCACCTCGCCAGAGGGCATCAGCGTCGCGCCATCGGCCAGCGT
>JADMIN010000911.1 GCA_015478575.1 Ktedonobacterales bacterium
GCGATGCGCTGCTCCAGGCTCAAGCCGCTGAGCGCCGCATCGAGGGCATGGACGGCGTTGTGGGGGTCGGCATTCGCGTCCGATCGTGTGCCCGCGCCGTCGCTTGCCGGGTGATCGCTATCAGCGGGCGCGTCGCTCAGCACCAGCGTGCCGGAAGCCGCACCGGCGCCCGCCAGCTCGCGCGCTACCGCCGTAAGATCGGCGACCCCCGGCTTGTAGACGAGCGGATTGCCGAGCCACCACCCATGGACTGCGAGACGCAGCGCCTTGAGGTCCAGGGGCTTAGGCTGGGGCTGGGGCTGGGGCTGGGTGCCAGCCGCCGTGGCTGCCTGTTCCAGCCCTACCAGCGCTCGCCGTCGCGCGCGCGTCGTGGCCGTCGCTGGTCGCCGCATGGGGTGCTTGCCATCGTCGCCGGCATCGCCGGCATCGCCACCATTGCCGGCATCGCCACCATTGCCGGCATCGCCGGCGAGGGCATGCCCGGCATGGTGGATACGCTGGCTGTACGCGCTGGCCATCTGGATCACTTCGCTTCCTTCGTGACGGGATGGAGCGCGATGTGGCGTTGGCGACCCTGCGACTCCGGAGCCCTTCTGCTGATACAGACACGCCACACTTTCGGTCCCTGTTCGAGGAAGTCCCAGCCCAACTGCCCCGCGTACTCGAAGTTCAGCTGGTAGTACAGCGGCCTGGTATCGTGGTCGTTGACCAGCACAAAGCTGCCGCCTACCGGCAACGCTACAAAGCGCTGAAAGATCATCGGATGCCGCTGTGCGGGTGGAATCGTCCGCACATCCAGGGCATCGTCCTGTAGCCTCTGCTCGTTCTGTGACGTCGTGTCGCTCATGCGCACCGATCTCCTGTGATAGCTGTGACGGTCTGTCTCGGTCGTCTCGGTCTATGCTCCCGCACGCTTGCGGTGGCGTACCGATCGCGCGGCGTGTCCCGACGGAGCGACTGAGCACCCATTTGCCGTACGCTGGCGCGACGTCACCGCTGGAGCAAGCATAGCCTGCCATGCGTGCGGCCCGCAGCGACTTTTCTCACGTCGCGCACGTCGCGCACGTACCGCACGTACCGCACAATGCCAGGAACACAGGCCAGATGCGGGCTGGGTTCTTGCTAGATGCCACGGGACGCGAGAGCGGATACACCTCAAACACAAGGCGCCGCTGGCTTGCCGCCGTGCCGGGCTTGTGGTGGCGCGCTGCCTGTGGCGGTG
>JADMIN010000912.1 GCA_015478575.1 Ktedonobacterales bacterium
GTTGTGAGCTTGGCCATCGTCGCGTCGCCCGATCCGGTGATCGCGAGCGCGCTGAGTTGCTTGACCGTCAGATGATAGCGGATGGGGTTGGACGTCTGGAGGCTGACATTCGGTTTGATCCCCAGCGTGAGCTGGCCATCCACCACGTCAGCGGTGAGGGAGGGCAGGATCGTGGCATCCGCCGTGATGGTGAGTGACTCGACGCCCGTCTGTTCGATGGTCAGCTCGCCGTTGCCCGCCAGCGTGACCCGCGTGAAGCCGCTCACCGTGCGTGTCTCGGTCTTCAGGCTACTGGAGCCAGAGCCGCCGACCCGCGCGCAGCCGACCAGCACCAGCGTCAACGCCACCGGGACCGTCACGGCAATCAGCTTGCGCATCGCGCTCCCTCTCTCCTCTTCCGCATCAGCGGCGCGCCACACGCTTATGATACGCGGGCGGTGCGCTGGCGCTTGGGGTTGGGCTGGGGGAGGTAGCGTTCGTGTGTGCGCTGCCAATTGTATGCCGCCAGGTGTGCGCGGTACTTCGTCGCCAGATAGTAGGCCCAGTAGCCAAAGAAGGCGACGGCCCAGAGCGCCCAGGCATAGCGCCACAGGCGCCACGCGAAGACCGAGACGCCAGCATAGCGCGCGCCGAGTAGGAGCAGCCCCACCGTCGCCAGCACCGCCAAATGTGGCATGAAACGATCGAGCAGCGCCTTATGCAGCGTGTGGCGACCGAAGAAGCGCCGACGCCCTTCGCGGGTGTAGTAGAACCAGGCGAGGAGTCCGAGCAGACAGAACACCAGCCAGGGGATGTAGAAATGGAACCGCTCTGGGGTCGTGCCCGGCGCCGCCGTCCCCGTGCTCATCTCGTCGGTCAACCAACTGATAATCTTATCCATGCTGTGGGTCGCCTCCATCTCTGCCAGTGCGTGCCGCCGCCCCGCGGCATGCCGGACGGGAGCGTTGTTTCATCTTATCAGAACGATTGCGCGCGGTCAATCGCCCTGGGATGCCCCAACCGTCCCGCCCATCGGCACCTGTCCACCGCTCGCTCCCACCGCTAGGCGTGGCTCACCGCGGGCACCCTGGCCAGCGCCTGCTCGAGGTCGGCCACCAGATCCTCCACCGCCTCGATGCCCACTGAGAGGCGTAGCAGCGTCTCGGTCACGCCGCGTGCCTCGCGTACCTCCGCGGGAATCGCGCCATGGGTCATCGAGGCGGGATGGCAGCAGAGCGACTC
>JADMIN010000913.1 GCA_015478575.1 Ktedonobacterales bacterium
TGCCGCCGATGCCCGCGCGGTTGTCGTCGCCAAACCGCCCCACTCGCTCGACGACATATTCCAGATCATCTCGAGCGATTGGGTCACTGCTGAGAGCCACCTCCCCAGCGGGGAAGCGGGCCTCGGGCACACGCCCGAGGTCTAGGACAATCTCGAGCAGGTCACCCCGATTCTCCAGATAGTGTAACGCCTCGCGAATACGCGGTGGCAGGATAGTGAACAGGGTGTCGAGATCGTCAGTGTTTCTCTCTGGCATAGGTTGTTTTTTCACCTTCGCTGAGGCGCGAGGGGGCTGTCCCCAGCCCTTTGACGCCTTTGACGCCATACACTACACGAGGCTCCATCAAGGCGAGATCGCGTTTCCACAGTGCCCGTGCCGTCAGGTGGCGGATGAGCAGCGCGTGCGTGCCTGTGTGCTCGAACCTAGCCGCCCGCAGCGCCTCCACCACCACCGTCTCGTACTCACGCACCTGGCAGAGGATGGGCCGCGGCGCTTCGCGCGCGAGCACGCGCAGGCCTGAGCGCAGCAGCGCCAGCGCGATGCCATCGTCGTCGGGGTGCGCTAACAGTGAGAGCGTGTGCGGTAGGGCGCCGCGCCCGTAGCGCAGACGCATCCAACCGCCGAGGCGGGCGCCATGATCATGGACGTACGCCGCCGCCGCTGGCTCTAGCACGGGCACGCGCCAGGTGCGCCCACCAGCCGCGCGCGTATGCACCAGCTCATCGCTCGAAAGGCCCTCAGCCAACTGGACGCGCTTGGGTGTGCAAGCATCGTAGAGACGCAACAGCCCCCAGGCGTCATGGCGATGCCATTCGCGCAACGGCACATCAGGCTGGATGGCCTCCTGATCAGCCAGCAGCGACGGCTCGCCCAACAGCCGCACCGCCAGCGCGCGCGGGGATCGCGTGCTCGCACGCGCGCGCGCTGGCTCAGGCGTACCCAGCGCATCAAGCCCCACCGCCGCGGAAGGTAGCCAGTAGGTCAACTCACTGGCGTAGCGTTGGAAGCCGAGCTTGCCAAAGAGGCCTAGTTCTGGGCGCTCCTCCTCGACGCGAGCGAAGAAGCGATGTACGCCGGTAGTGATCGCGGCATCCAGCGCGAACGTGAGCAACTCACAGAGCACATCGGTGGGGGGCATCATGGGCGCCTGCCCACCGGGCGCCGACATTGCCGCCAGGTATGTGAGATCCCACGCCTGCGCGCCAGGGCGGCGCCGCGC
>JADMIN010000181.1 GCA_015478575.1 Ktedonobacterales bacterium
CTGCATCCCGACGCCGCTCATCTACGATGTCGCGAACGATCTGGCCTCCGCCGCTGCCTATCACGCCCAGATGAAACGCTGGTTCGTCTTCCCACGGCAGCATTTACTGCCAGCGCTCACGCGCGGCGAGCGGTTGGCGCTGCTGGCGGGCAGTGCGGGCACCTACGCGCCGTCGTTGCTGGGCGCGCTGGCGGCGCTCACGCGGCGGCGCGGCGCGGTGATCGCGCTGGCCACATGCCTCGGCCTACACGCTGCCATCTACTCTTTCTGTGAGGTGCGCTGGTTGGGGCGGCGCACACCGCTGAGGCGCTGGCCACTCGTGCCGGTGGTGGCGCTGGTCACGCCAGTGCATATCCTCTGGGCGCTGCTCACGGGCAATGAGGTCGAGTGGCGTGGCCAGCGGCTCCGGATCGTGCGTGAGGGAGCGTTCGAGGTGCCGCGATGAGACGGCTGGTGGTCGTGGTGGGCCTGCTGGCGCTGGCCGAGCGGGCATGGAAGCACGCGATGGTGATGCGCTTCTTTCGGCGCCCCGTGCCCGCGCCCGTGCCCCACATCGAGCCGGTGCTGGTGAGCATTCTGCAGCCGATTCTCAGTGGTGATCCGACCTTGCCCACCTGCCTGGAGCGCAACCTCCGCCTGCGCAGCCGCTATGCCGTGGAGTACCTCTGGCTGGTGGATACCGACGATCCCGAAGGGCAGCGCATCTGCTGGGAACTGGCCGCGCGCTATCCGCGGCGGGCAGTGCGTGTGCTCACCCTCCCGCCGCCTGGCGAGCGCCAGAACCCCAAGCTGTGGAAGCTGATCCAGGGAGCGCGCGTCGCGCGCGGTGAAGTGCTCTGCGTGCTCGATGACGATACGCAACTGCCTGATGATGGGCTGGAGCAGTGCCTGCCATATCTGGACGAGCCGGGTGTGGGACTTGCTTTTGGCCTGCCCTACTACATCAACTTCGCCAACGTCTGGTCACGGCTGGTCGCCTATTTCGTCAACAGCCACAGCCTGCTCACCTACGTCCCCTACACCGCTGTGACAGACCCATTCACCATCAACGGCATGTTCTACGCGGTGCGGCGTGAGACACTGGAAGCGGTCGGCGGCTTCGCGGGGCTGGAGGCGACGTTGGCCGACGATTTCGCCGTGGCGCAGCGCTTTCGCACGCAAGGCTATCGGCTGGCGCAGACACCGCTCTGCCATGGCATCAGCACCCAGGTCGAGGGGCCGGGGCACTATCTGAGCCTGATACAGCGTTGGTTCATCTTCCCGCGCGAGTCGTTGCTGCGCCATACCAGCGGGCGCGAGCGCGTCGCGCTCTATGGGCTGGGCATGCTGCCGACGCTCCTGCCGCCGCTGGTCGCGGCGTACGCGCTGGCACGCCCGTCACGGCGCTCTGTTGGCTTCGCACTGGCCTACTTCGGCTATAGCTTCGCCATCTTCGCCCACTTCAACCGTGCCTACCTACGCCATGCGTCGCCGTGGCGCCATGCCTGGATGGTGCCGGCGATCGAGCTGGCCTTCCCATTCCAGTTGCTTACCGCGCTGCTCGCGCCAAAGCGGCTCCGCTGGCGTGGCCACCTCATGCGGGCCGAGCGTGGCGGCGGCTTCCACTTCATCCAGCGACGCGGTGGAGCACCAGCGCGGGGTGGTGGGTGCGGCTGACGGCGCGAGTGGAACGGCGCGAGTGGAACGGCGTGAGTGGAAGGGCGCCGGAGCGAAAGGGTATGGGCCACGCGCGCCCTCATGGGCGCGGAGCCGCATCCTCCCGCGCGAGTGCTTGCGCGAAGAGCGCCGCCTTCCGTCGTGTGTTGTGGTCGAGGTCGAAGTCGCGCTCGATGGTCGCTCTCCCCTCTCGGCCCATCCGCGCGCGCATGGCTGGCTCGTGGTAGAGGCGGACGAGCGCGGACGCGAGTGCTGTGGCATCGCGCGGAGGAACGAGCAGGCCATTCCGCCCATCACGCACCAGTTCGGGAATGCCTGAGATGAGCGTGGAGACGACCGCCACGCCACAACTCATTGCCTCCATCAGCGCAACGGGCAAGCCTTCCATCATGCCATCCGCCGCAACGACGCTCGGCAGCACGAAAACATCGGCCTCCAGTAGTCGCTGGCCTACCTCTGGGCTGGGAAGCCAGCCGAGCAGGTGGACGCACGGTGCCAGCTCGTGGCGCAGGATGGCCGCCTCGAGCGCGGGGCGCTGGGGGCCATCGCCGATGATGTCACACTGAAAAGGGATGCCCAGTGCCTTCACCTGGCGGCACGCCTCGACGAGGTAGGGCATCCCCTTGTATTCCTGGAGGCGCCCGGTGGCCAGGATGCGCAGAGCGCCCGCGTCCGCCCGTACCGCGTCGGCGTCGCGCGGGCGGAACGCCTGGAGATCCACCCCGCCGCGCACTACGAGAATCTTCGCCGCGGCCTGCGGATAGAGGCGTGCTAGCAAGGCACGGTTGTACTCTGAGATGGTCACGACGAACTGGGCCGCGCGGATTTTCTCCTCCAGCATCGCACGCTCTTGGTAGATGTCATGGGCATGCGCGGTGAAGCTGTACGGAATGCCCGATAGCTCTGACATACTATAGGCGATGTACGCGGCATGCGTGGCGAAGTGGGCGTGGATGTGCCGCGCGCCGCTCTCTCTGGCGATGTGCGCCCAGGAGACGGCGACAGGAAAACTGGCGAGCGCCCGTATGAGGAACCCAGGGGTGCGCCAGAGATGGCGCACGGTGCGCAGCAGCAGCCGCGAAGAGCGCAAGGGATGCCGGGCAAGCTCCGCCATCATGGCGCCTAGCGGCTGGAGCTTCTTCGCCCCACCGAAGTGGGCGCGCGCGGTGACTTCCGCCACGCCTGGGTGGGGCACGGACTCTCGCTCACGGATGAGCGCGAAGACATCCACACGCCAGCCCAACTGCTCTAACGCACGTATCTCACGCAGGATGAAAGTCTCGGTGATCTTGGGAAAGCGGGTCATCACGTACGCGATATGTCGCGAGGAAGCGGGCACACATACCCCCAAGAGACGTTGGCGAGCGCAAGAGCGACGCCCCCTGGCGCTATTCCGCGCCGCGCAAGAAGACAACAGCGGGCACGGTGCGCAACAGAATGAGCAGATCCTGGCGAATGGAGCAGGTCTCGCTATATTGGACATCCAGCATGATACGCCGGGCATAGGTTGTATCGCTCCGGCCACTGACCTGCCACAACCCGGTCATGCCAGGCTTCACCGAGACGAGATCCTCGGCGTAGATGCCATACCGGCCCAACTCGTCGGGCACGACTGGGCGCGGCCCCACCAGGCTCATGTTCCCGCGCAGGACGTTGAGCAGTTGCGGCAATTCATCAATGCTCGTTTTGCGGAAGATGCGCCCTAGTCTGGTGACGCGCGGGTCATTGCGGAGTTTGAATGAAGGCGTCGCGTTCAGGTTGATGTGTGGATGCCACGCGAGATGGTGCGCGTTCGGTCCCATCGTGCGCAGCTTGAGAACAGTGAAGTGCTCGCCCCGCAGGCCAACGCGCCGCTGCGCGAAGAAGACCGGCCAGCCAGAACTCAAGATTGAGAGCGGGATCACCACGAGGAAGAGCGGAATGACGATCAGCAGCGCCAGCGTGCCCACGAGGAGATCAATGGCACGCTTGGTGGCGGCGTAGCCGCGCCGCGTCTGGCGGGGCGGGGCAGCCGTGACTAGCCGCGCGGGCGCCGCTTGCCCGGCATGGAGCCGCGCCTTGAGTACGGGTATCTGGGAGCGGACCGTCGCGCCCGCGCCAATCTCGCCCGCATAGACGCAGCTATCATCCTCCAGCCGCGCGCCTGGCCCAAGCGCCGCCGTCTCCACAGAGACGCGCTCGCCGATGGTAGCCGCGGCACCGACAGAGACCCACGGCCCGATGTGCGTGTGCTCGCCGATGGTGGCATCTGGGCCGATGATGAGCGGCCCGCGTAAGTGGGCGGTCGCGGCGACGCGCGCGGTGGGGTGGATGTAGATTCCCTGGCTAGCCGACGGCGTGAGGGCTTCGGTGCCGAACGGCGGGCAGAAACGCCAGGTGCGTTCCACGCCACGTATCTCGGCTGGCTCCCCAGCACAGAGCGCCGCGATCCGCGCGGGAATGGGGGGCACGTCTGGAGCAAGCGGAAGCCGCGGGGGCTTGCCCGCGGTGGGTTCCGCGAACACGGGGAGCCACTCGTGCCAGTGCGCTTCCACTTCTTCAGCGGAGACGAGCACGATGGAGGGCGCGCGCGCGCCGCCCCGAGGCCGCACGATGGTACAGCGCCGACCCTCGCGTACGTGCGCGCGCGCGATGTCGCCGAGCGGACAATCGGTCACGAGCGGCGCTGGCAGCAGGATGAGGGGCATACGCTCCGTGTTCGGCAGGAGTAACCGCCGTTCAGTGATCACATCCGACCAATCATGAATGGATGGCGTGCCAGCGGGCACCTCAGCCCTCTCAGCCGCGTCACCGCTAGCGAGCAGTGTGAAGGTGATGCCTTGGGCATCAAGCCACGCGAGCTGCCAGGTGAGCAGACACTGGGAGATCGCGAACGCCTGAGGAGAAGCGAACTGGCCCGACGGGAGCGGCACGAGCGCATGCGCCAGCGGTGGGCGCGCTTCTGGCAGCGCGAGCGCCGATAGCGTTCGCGGTTGTGGATGCGTGTGATGTGGATGCGCGGTGCGTGGCCTGGTAGAAATCATGGCCCGTCTCCCCCCCACTGCCTGCATGATGCCGAGGCGTGCCTTTAGCATGGGCACGCACCCACCAGCGTTCCGATGACTTCACGATAGGCCGTATCGAGTTGGGCTTTCGCATCGGCGGGATGCAGGCGTGCGCGCGCATAGGCGCGCGCGTTATCGCCGAGCTGTTGGCGCGCCTCTGGGTCACGGACAAGCCGCGCAATCTCACGTGCGAAGGCTTCCGCGTCATCGGCGATCGCCAGCGCGCCATCGCAGGCCCCCAGGCCACGTGCCGCCGCGCTGGTCGCCACGACGGGCTTTCCTAGGGCGAGGGCCTCAGCGATCTTATTCGGAAACCCGACGGCGATCCGCATTGGCGCCACGAGCACCGTGGCGCGCGCCATCGCCTCGGCCAGATCAGGCACGAAACCGGTCACGAGCACGTCCGGCGCGCCGCGCGCCAAGCGCACCACCGCTGGCGATGGCGCACTGCCGGCCAGCACCAGTCGCGCATTCTGCACCACCATGCGCACGCGCGGCCAGATCTGTGTCACGAGATAGCGGATCGCGTCCACGTTCGGCAGGTAGCTGAGATTGCCGACGAAGAGGATCGTCGGCGGGCCATTGCGCGTGGCCTCTGACTCGCGCGCACGGTCGAAGAGCGCCTCATCCAGAATATTGGGAATGACACGCAGGCGATCGGCGTAGTCGGTCGCTGAGAGGAGATGCCTCTCGCGCTCGGTCGTTACCAGACAGCGGTCATAGGGCGACGCCGCGCCGCGCTCAAAGCGGACCGTCTTCGCGCGCTCAAATGCGTACGCGGGCTTGAGATGAAGCGGCACCTGATCGCCACACTGACCAAGGTACGCGGAGATACAATCAGTGGCGTCAATGATCTTGGGCACGGGAAGCGCGGCGCAGAGATCGGCGAGGCGCAGCCGGTCCACGTGAATGGCGTCAATGTTGAGTCGCTCAACCAATTCATGGACCGCGTGCGTATACCGTTCCAGGCCGTAGTAGCCGACGCGCGCGGGTCGCTGTGAGGGCAGCCCAGTGACGACATTCCAGTACCGCTGCCAGCGTGGGAGGGGCCAGCGCGTGATACTGGCGCAGCATGTGGCGAGTTGTAGATAATCCGCACGGGGAGGATCATCCGGCGCTGGAGCGGGATCGAATGCCACTAGGTGAATCTCGTGCGAGCGCGAGAGATGCTCGATGAAGCGGTAGGGCCGTGGCTTGGTCGCCAGCGGTAGGTAAGGCGTAACAAAGAGTAGCTTCATTCGCTTGCCGCGATCCTCTCCCGCTATCCGCACCCAATGCCAGCTAAGAGTAAGAACGACCAGAAGTGATGAGAAT
>JADMIN010000182.1 GCA_015478575.1 Ktedonobacterales bacterium
GAGCAGCGCGAAGCGGCTCGCCGGGTGGGGGCGGAGGAACCGGTTTTCTTGCGTCTGCCCGATGGTGAGCTGGAAGATGATCAGCGGCTGCGTGGGCTGCTGGTGCGCGAGGTGCGTCGGCAGCGTCCGCGATTGCTGCTCACGCACGACCCGGAGCATCCGTGGCCGCCCTACACCACCCACCGCGACCACCGCATCGCTGGGCGCGTGGCGCTCGATGCCGTCTATCCCTATGCCCGTGACCCACTGCACTTTCCCGATCAGGTGGGCGTGGAGGGGCTACACCCACACGCGGTGTCGGAGATCTGGCTCTTTAGCTCCAGCCAGCCAGACCACTATGTGGATATCACCGAGACGCTGGAGGCCAAGATCGCGGCGCGGTTGGCGCATGCCAGCCAGACGAGCGATGCTGCCGCGCTGGCGGCGGGCTGGCGGCGGCGCGCGGAAGAGACTGGGCACGCGGGTGGGCTGGCCCTGGCAGAGGCATTCAAACGCCTGACGCTGTAGCTGAGCATGACGGCTCGCCCTGCCGAAGCGCGATGCCTGGCATCAGTTCTGCATGGTAGGCGATGCGCGCGGCGGACGCGGCGGAGGCGATGGCGGTTGGACGCGCCGTATGCTGGCGCACGCGCGGGCGGAACGCATGAGACGGCATGAGACGAAAGGCGGAATGGCATGGAAGATGACGAGAGCATGGAGCAGCCACGAAAGCCAGAGACCGGCGGCTGGTCAAACCTGGGCGAGCGCGACCTGAATACGGGTATGCCCGCTGACGCCGACCCGGGGGAGGTGCCGGGCTTCCCCGATGGCAACAACGTCGCGGGCCTGCGCCAGTCACCAGGGTTGGCTGGGCCGGGCGGCGGAAAGGCGAACGAGGAGGCTGGGCAACCATCCAAAGGGGCAAGCGACAGGCGGCCATAGACGCGGCACCTAGCCCGCTCCGCCTGAGTGCCCAGGGCACGCGGCTTGACAACGCGGAACGCCTGTGAGCACACTATGCCCGCAACACAGGAGGTGGCTGGTGATCCAAGGAGGCTGAAGATGTTTGGGGAGATACTGAGAGGAGCAACACCTTGGGTCTGTTCGACACAATCAAACAAGCACTGAGGGGTGCGGCCACCGATGCCGTACAGACGGCTGTGGACTCGGCAAAAGAGAGCGTCACCTCCAGCGCCAGCGGCGCGGCGGAGGGAGCGGTCGGCGGTGCGCTGGGTCGCTTGGGTGAGGTGCCCGGTGGGCAAGTGGTGGCGGATGCCGCGCAAGCGGGGGCGAACGCCACGATCGAGGGGGGCGTAGGCGCGGCGGCCAGCATGGCTACCGGTCAGGGCGGCAGTGTGCCTTCCCTTGCCGAGATGGCGCAGAGCGCGACGCGGACGGCGACGGAGAGTGCCCGTGACACGGCCACCTCTGATGTATCGGGCGCGGCGGAGGGCGCGGTCGGCGGTGCGCTGGGTCGCTTGGGCGAGGTGCCCGGCGGGCAAGTGGTGGCGGATGCCGCGCAAGCGGGGGCGAACGCCACGATTGAGACGACGGTCAGTGGCACCGCCGACGCGGCGACACAGGCCGCCGCCGAGACGATCTCTCCAGAGCGCGAAGGCCAGTAACCTCCTATGCCTGTGCTCTTCACCTAGCGGGTACGGCGAGGTGGTGGCGCGGCTGCCGCCTCGTCGTGGCTCGTGTGCGCGTAGAGCAGCGCCCTCAGCCGCGCCGCGCGCCATGCTCTGATGTTGTTGGCGTGCCCATATCAGGCGCTACTCATGCCGCGTCCACGGCACCCTCTGTCGCCCCGCTCGCGATGACGGAATCGCGGTCAGCAGAGCGATGCCGACGCAATAGAGGACGAAGGCGCCCACGAGCGCGGCAATGACAGGGCGCAGGTCAATCGCGGCATCGGAGAGGAGCGCCGCATGCGCCAGCAGGGTGCCAATGGTAACGAAGCAGATCATGCTCGCGGCCAGCATGAGCAGGCATCCTAGACCTTTCTTCATCTGTCTTTGGTCCTGTGATATTGTGTCCCGCCATGTCTCGCGGGACTTCACGCTCTTCCGTAGCATACTCCAGCGACTTCTGGCTGAGCGTATCACACCGCGCCACTGGCACCGCATGCGCGGCAGCCGAGTACCGCGGTACCTGGAGGGGCATGCCTGTGGATACAGGCATGCGGATGGCGCTGCCGAGGTGGTGATGATACTGGTTGTCGGCCCCAACCTCTCTATAGATCAGACGGTGGCTGTGCCCCGCCTTGAGGTCGGCAGCATCCATCGCGTGCCGGAGATTCTGAAGCTGGCGGGAGGCAAGGGCACAAACCTGGCGCGCGCGCTGCGTGCGCTCGGTGAGGAGCCGCTGCTGATCGGCTTCGCGGGCGGTGCGGCGGGCGCGCAATTGCGTGCGTATCTCGCCGCTGATGGCATCACCGCTCGGCTTGTGTCTACTCAGGGTGAGACGCGCGCCTGCTTCTCCATAGCGGACGAGGCGACAGGTGCGCAGACGGAGTTCTACGAGGCCGGGCCGGTTGTGAGCGCCGCTGAGGTGGATGCACTGCTGGCCGTCGCAGAGGCGAGTCTGGTGGAATGGCCACGACCTGCGCAGACCTGGGTGGCGCTGACGGGATCCCTGCCGCGCGGCGTGCCCACCGATCTCTATGCGCAACTGCTCGCGCGGACACACCTTCATGGCGCCCGTGTCCTGCTCGATGCCAGGGGACCGACGTTGGAGGCGGGACTGGCCGCCGGACCCGCCTTGCTCAAGATCAACCGTGGCGAGTTGGTTGGCGTCGCGGGTCGGAGCCTGCCGACTGCCGCGGCGGTGGCTGAGGCGGCGGGAGCGACGGTGCGGCTGGAAGCGGGGGCCGCGGCGGTTATCACGCTGGGCGCGGCGGGTGCGGTCGTCGTCTCGGCTGCGGGCCGCTGGCTCATCACACCACCGGTGGGGTTGCCCATTCTCAGTCCCGTCGGTAGCGGCGACGCGACGGCAGCGGGCCTTCTCGCGGGCGTGCGGCGCGGCCTACCGTTGCTCGGCGCGGCGCGGCTGGGCGTGGCGGCGGGCACGGCCAACGCGCTGCGTCTGGGGGCGGCGCGCTTCACCGCGACGGAGGCGGCGGCGCTGGTGGCGCATTGCCAGATAGCCGAGTGGGGCAAGGAGCGCGCCCAGTGGCAGCGGGCACTCAGCTAAGGGCGCAGCCTGCCACCGCACGGGAGTCGGTGAAGGCAGCGGCGCAAGCCACTGACCTCCGTGGCGCGTACGGGTCTACTTGACGCACGCCATGCCTCTCGCCTATACTGCTCCTACAACCAACACACCAAGAGGCGATGGGGACCAGTACGCGCGCGCCCGATGCCCAGAGAGCCGGCAGCTCTGGTGCGATGCCGGTCATTGTGGTCGCGAGGAACCCACCCCGAACGCTGGCGGCGTCGAGCCGACCCGGAGGCCCTCCGTTAGCACAGGGCGCCGTATCCCGACTGGGCACGTGGCACGTGCCGGCTCGGCGTGCGGGCGAAGTGGGCCGCCGCGTGCCTGGGCGGCCAAAGAAGGTGGTACCGCGGGTTCGCACCCCCGCCCTTCCCTGGGGCGCGGGTGTTTGTGTTTGGACCCGGAGAGACCACCATGCGAATGTCACATGCGCTGTTCAAGACCCAGAAGCACATCACGACTGGGGCCGAGCTGCCGAGCCACCAGTTGCTCCTGCGTGCCGGGCTGGCCCGCCGCCTCGCCGTCGGCATCTACAGTCTCACTCCCCTCGCCTACCGCGTCATCCGGCGCATCGAGGCCATCCTGCGCGAAGAGATCGAGCGCATCGGCGGCCAGGAGGTGCTGCTGCCGATTGCCCAACCAGCGGAACTCTGGCGCGAGAGCGGGCGCGATGAGACCATTGACGCGGCGCTGGCGCGCTGGCGTGACCGTGGCGGCCACGCGATGGTGCTGGCGATGACACACGAGGAGGCCGTCACCGACCTCGCGCGCTCAGTCATCACCTCCTACCGCCAACTGCCGCAATTGGTCTTCCAGATTCAGAGCAAGTTTCGGGATGAGGCGCGCCCACGCGGTGGGCTGGTGCGGCTGCGCGAGTTCTTGATGCAGGACGCCTACAGTTTCCACACCGATCAGGCCGATCTGGACGCCTTCTACGAGCGCGTGGTCGAGGCGTACCATGCCATCTTCGCTCGGCTAGAGCTACCGGTGCTCGTCGTCCAGGCGGATACCGGCATGATGGGCGGGATCGATGCCCACGAATTCATGCTGCTGGCCGATGGGGGCGAGGATACCCTGATCGTCTGCCCACGCTGTGCCTACGCCGCCAACCAGGAAATCGCTCTCGCCGACACGACCACCGGACGCGAGGCCACCGGACGCGAGGCCACCGGACGCGAGGTGACTGGGGGCAGGGCGCGCGAGGAGACGCCACGCGAGATCGCCACGCCGGGCGCCACGACTATCGCCGCGCTCTGCGAGGCGGCGGCTTGTACTCCGGAGGAGACGCTGAAATCCGTCTTTTACGCGGCAGGCGACGAGTTGGTGCTGGCCCTCATCCGTGGCGACTTGGAGGTGAGCGCGGTTAAGCTGGGCCACCTGGTGGGACGCGAGGTACGCGCGCTCGCGGCGACGGAGGCCGAGGGATATGGGCTGGTGATCGGCTACGCTGGGCCGGTGGGCTTGCGCGTGACTAGGCCAGCGCGTGTGGTGGCGGATGATTCCGTGGTGAGCGCGGGCGGCCTGGTCGCGGGTGCCAACCGCGTGGGGTATCACCTGGCTGGCGTCATGTATGGGCGCCACTACACGGCGGAGCGCGTCGGCGATCTCGCGGTGGCCGCGCCGGGGCACCGCTGCGTCCGCTGTGGTGCGGCACTCGAAGCGCGGCGTGGCATCGAGGCCGCCAACACGTTCAAGCTGGGGACAAAGTATAGTGCGACAATGGGTGCGACCTTCCGCGACGCGGAAGGCACGACGCGCGCGCTGGCGATGGGCTGCTACGGCATCGGTATCACGCGGCTGCTGGCCTGTGTGCTGGAGCGGCACCATGATGCTGACGGTATTCTCTGGCCGGTGAGTCTGGCGCCCTACGCCTATCACCTGTTGGCTGCCGGCAACGACGAGGCTGCCCGCGCCGCCGCTGAGGCGCTGTACGTCGCGCTGGGCGCCGAGGCGACGCTCTACGACGACCGGGACGTGAGCGCGGGCGTCGCCTTCAAGGACGCCGATCTGCTGGGCATGCCACTGCGCATCATGGTGAGCGCGCGCTCACTGGCGGCGGGCGGGGCTGAAGTGCGCACGCGCCGCACGGGCGAGGCGCGTATCGTCCCGCTGGCGGACGTGCCGACGGTCGCGGCGTCGCTGGTGGCAGAGCGTGAATGAGGCCAGGAGGGGAGGCCCCACCGGCTGCGCTTCGCTTCTGGATGCTTCCTGACATCTCGCCTCGGCCGGTGCGTGAAAAGCCAGGTGGCGGGCAGCTATGGCTCCTCCAGCCCGACCGCGCGGCGCAGCCCCGCCACCTCAGCGGGCGTCAGCGGACGCGAGTCGCCGAGGGCCAGCCCACCCAAGCTGAGCGGGCCGACGCGCACCCGACGCAGCGCCAGCACGGGATGCCCCACCTCCCCACACATGCGTCGTACCTGGCGGTTGCGCCCCTCATGCAGTTCGATGGAGAGCTCGGTCTCTTCCTCGCTGGCGCGCAGCACGCGCACGCGCGCCGGCGCTGTCGCGCGCCGCTCTCCTGGCAGCGACATGCCCGCGCGCAGTCGCGCTAGTGTCTCGGTGGAAGGCCGCCCGCGCACCGTGGCGTGGTACTCCTTGGGCAAGGCATAGCGGGGATGTGCCAGCCGCAGCGCCAGCGTGCCATCATTCGTTAGCAGCAGCAGCCCCTCGGTCTCGCGGTCGAGCCGCCCCACAGGATAGACCCGCCGCATCAGCCACGCTGGTGGCAACAGATCGAGCACGGTGCGCCGCCCCTGGGGATCATGCGCCGTTGTCACCGTCTCGCTTGGCTTGTTCAGCATGATAT
>JADMIN010000914.1 GCA_015478575.1 Ktedonobacterales bacterium
GCCGATCAGAATATGTCGCGGCTCACCACCGGCGGATGGCGGTCGCCAGATGCGCGATTCGACGGCGCGCGTTGGCTGCCGCTCGCGCGTTGGCTGCCTTGTGGGCGGGAGCGCGTGCGCTCCGCCCCTCATGCTCGCCATCTGGTGTGACGATCGAGCCACTGCTTCCCCACCTTCATGCCTGGATGCCCACAGGTACAGGTCCATTCGCCGTGGGCGCTAGCGCCGATGCCCGCGTTGCCGCGAAGGCGGCTCGTGGGCAGGCCGTTCCGCCGGTGTGTGGGCGCCCGCGCGCGCGGCGGAGCGGTCCCGCCATGGTTGTCCTCGCGTACTGACGTAGAGACTGCCCAGGCCCAGCACCGCGATGGTGACGCCTAGCACCTCGATGGCGAACATCAGCCCAGCGATATCAGCGATGCGTCCTATGATCAGTACGAACGGAATTGTGACCGCGTTCAGGAGCAGTGCTTGCACGGCCAACACACGCCCCTTGATCCAATCAGGAGCGCGCTCTTGGAGGCGCGTCTGGGCCGGCACATTGATCAAATCGAGCGCCACTCCGATTATAAAGGTTAAGAGCAAGATGAGCGCGACGTAAGGCCAGGCGTAATACCACTCGGGCACATCCAGGGCTGGCGAGGACGCGATGGCACGCACGAGCGGCAGCAACGCCGCGCTCAGCGCCAGCGTCGTGACGCCGAAGAAGATGGTGAGGTTGTAGCCGATGTGCCGGGAGACGCGCGGGACCAGCGCCGAGCCGATGATCAGCCCGGCTCCCGCTGGCACAAAGACCAGTGCGGCCAGTGCCGCCGGGCGATTGAAGAAGGCGGTGACGAAGCGCGGCGCGATCATCGCGATGACCGCGATGAATGAACCGGCGAACGCGAGCTGGAATACCGATATAAACAAGCGCCGATCGTGGCGGATGAGGTGCCAGCACTCCACCATGCCAGACCAGATGTTGCGTACCTGGCGCGTGTCACGGCGCACGCGCGATGCGGTGCGGCGCGGACGCCCCATCGGGCGGATGCGCCGCCGCGGAATGAGCAGGATTAACCCGGCGCAGATGAGGTACAGGACGGCCAGCAGAGCGAAGAGCACCTCCGCGGGGGCGATCTCGACATAGTGGTGTATCGTGCCGAGCGCGAATGATGGGACGAGCAAGAAAATCAACGGGCCAAGGATGATCAGCCCAGCCACTTGCGCCAGCGTGAAGG
>JADMIN010000915.1 GCA_015478575.1 Ktedonobacterales bacterium
GTCAATATCGGCTCGATGTCGGGTTTCATCGTCAACAAGCCGCAGCCGCAGAGCTTCTACAACGCGAGCAAGGCGGCGGTGCATCACCTGACCAAGTCGCTGGCGGCGGAATGGGGTGCCCGCGGCGTGCGGGTGAACGCGGTGGCGCCCACCTACATCGAGACGCCGCTCACCAAGTTCGGCATGGAGAACAAGGCAATGGCCGACGTGTGGATCGAGATGACGCCGATGGCGCGCGTCGGCCAGCCGGAGGAGATCGCCTCGGTGGTGCTGTTCCTGGCCTCGGACGCCGCGAGCCTGCTGACCGGCAGCAGCGTGTTGGCGGATGGCGGGTACACCTGCTGGTGAGATCCGTGCGTCTCGCCCGTACCTACTCAGCCGCCAACTTGCCCGCCTCCTCGGCCGCAAGCGCCACCTCGCCCTCGTCCGGCTGCTCCGCTGCCGGCGCGACGAACAGCTCGTCCAGCACGCGGCCCTCGAGGTGCGCCGGTGCGGGAACATCCAGCGCGCGGTAGAGCGTGGGCGCGACATCCAGCAGCGTCGCGTCCAGCAACGTCGCGCCGGAGCGGATGCCAGCGCCCCAGGCGACGAGCATCCCGCGCCCGTCGTGCGTGCCGCTGTGGCGCTCGAACGTATCGAGCGGCGCCGGAGAGAACAGGTCGCCGGAGATGCCGGGGCCACCCTCGTAATCCGGGTGGAGCTTGTAGATGATATCCGGCCACATGTCCGCGTGCGGGCCAGTGAACAACTCCTCGCGCGCCCAGGCGTTGGCGACGAGCGGCTGCCCGTCGGGCGTGCGCAGCGCGCGTAGCTCGTCGAGAAGGCGCGCGCGCGGGTGCTGGTACGGCGCACCCACGTCCACCGTGCCCCGCGGCTGGCGGCCCCGCAGGTTGATCACCAGCCCCTCGGCGTGCTCCGGGAGCGGGAAGCGATAGACGCGGGTGCGCTCCCAGTCCACGGTCGTGACGTTGAGGATGAAGCGCTCCATCTGGCCGCGCAGCCGCCCGGGCAGCACGCGCTCCAGGTAGCCGCGCAGGGCGATGCGCTGCCCGCGCGTGAGCACGCGCCGGCGCACGCCATAGAGTCTGCGCGTCGCGCTCTCCTTCTCGCTACACATCGCGAGATAGCCCTGCCGCGCGAGCCAGGCGTTGACGTGAAAATCCGTGGCGGGCGAGCGCGCGGCGCCGTGGTCGGAGACGACGAACAGCACCTCAGGC
>JADMIN010000183.1 GCA_015478575.1 Ktedonobacterales bacterium
GCATCGTACAGATCGGGGAAGAGCGCCCGCCCGTGGATGGCCAGCACGACGATCTCTGGCTGGAACGCATAGAGGCCGCTAGTAGGATGGTGAATCTCCTGGGCATACTGCCCATATGGCCCGACATAAATCTCAGGGAGCAGGCCAGCGAGCCGGCAATGCACCACCAGATAGGCGCGCAGATGCTCCAGCGTCGCGGAGCCGAGCAGCGCGATGCGCACCCGGCGGCCCACAGGCGCCGCCGCGGGCACGGGATCGAGCGCGGTCACCCGCTCGGCCACCGTCAGGATCGTGGCAGAGGAGCCGTCCACCCGCGCCGCCTGAAGATAGGCCGTCACCGCCTCCGTGGGCTGCCCCGCCGCCTCATGCGCACGCGCAAGCGCCAGCCATACGGCGGCGCTCTCTGGCTCCTCCACAGCCACGCGGCGCCATGCCACCACGCCGCCCGCAACATCACCGCGAAGCGCGGCGAGCGCCGCCTCCGCGCGCCATACCGCGGCGGGTTCCGCCAGACGCCGTGCCTGCGCGAGTGCCCTCTCCGCGGATGCCACGTCACGGCGCGCGACATAGGTACGGGCCAACTGAGCAAAGGCAGACGCCAGCGCCTCGCCATCAGACGGGGCTAGATCCAGGTCAGACAGCGCGGCGAGCGCCGCCTCGGCGGCGGATGTGTCGCGCCGCCCCAGGTGGTACTCGGCGATATGGAGTGCCAGCCCGATATCTCTTGGCTCGCTCCCATGGCGCTCAGACATGCGTTCTTCCTCCTGTACTCCGCATGCTACAGCATCGTGGCGCCGCCCACAAGATGCTGCCGGCAAGATGCCGCCGACAAGGGGAGCATTCCTCCGCCTGGGTCAGCGGAATGCGAGTGCCCCAGACGGTACGGACGCTCATCCGCACGCGGCAAGCGCCACCGCCACCGCATAGCCACAGTCGGCGGTGTGGCCCAGGCTGACGAGCATCTCAAGCGGCAGCGGCGGCATGACCTCCGCGCTGAGCCGCACGAGGGGCGCGCCCGCGGGCTGGCGGATGATCTCCACATGCGCCGGAGTGAGCGCAGCGAGGCCACCACAGGCCTTCACCACCGCCTCTTTGGCGGCAAAGCGCGCGGCGAAGTGCTCTGCTGGCGCGGCGCAGCCGAGACAATAGGCCACCTCAGCGGCGGTGAAAAGACGAGCGTAGAAGGGCTGATGCGCCGCATAGGGCAGAGTGGCGAACGAGGACACGTCCTCTATATCCACGCCAATGCCGACTATCGCGCGCGCGCGACATCGAGTCAGCATCTGGCGCAGGTGCTGATCTAGGTGCTGATCTAGGTGGTCACGCGGAGTGGCGAGAGCGGGATTCATATGCGGATACTCCACTCCTTCGACGCTTCAAAAGGTAGCGACGATGCGGGCGGGATTGCCCGAGACAACGGCACGCGCGGGGACGCTCTCCGTGACGACCGCGCCCGCGCCGATGACCGCGTGGTCGCCGATGGTCACACCAGGCAGAATCAGCACGCGGGCGCCGATCCACACCGCGTCCCCAATGACGACCGGGCGTGAGGGGGGCGTGCGCGTGTGATTGAAGATGTCGTGGTAGTTGTTATCAATAATGTTGGTGTAGGGGCCGAGCAGGCAATCCGCGCCGATCTGGATACGCTCGTGGGCGGCAAGAGAGCTGCCGTAGTTGATGGCCGTGCGGTCGCCGATCTCCAGCCGCCCGCCAGCGTACGTGACCAGCTCACAGCGGACGACCGTGGAGCGGAACTTCACGCGCTCCCCGATGTACATCTTCCCCTCGTTGCGCACAATCAGTCGGCCATCCACGCGCACATAGCGGCCAACATGTGTACACGAGCGCAGGTAGTAGCGGGCGGCCACGGCCTCACGCAGCTTGCGCGCGAGCGGTCTCAGCATGCGCAGATCGCCGCGCGAGAGGGCGCGCAGTTCGCGTCGACCCTGAATTACCGGCACGGGTGCCGCTGGCAGTGATGGCGAACGCTCTTCCATTGGCCTCTTCCATTGGTTTCTGCTATGGGCATGCTCTATAACTGGCTCACCACGGCTGGCCATGAGTATCAGCGCGGTTCGGTCGGCAGATGTCGCTGCCGGTGTTGCGACGCGGAGACGCCCGCGGGGACGCTTGGCGCGCTAGCTCCGCGCGGCGGCGATGGCACGCTGGACGGCTCGCTGTACACGCTCGTGTCTTCGTAGATGATCGTGATCCAGCCATCATCCAGCGGCTCGATGGCTTGGATACCCCCAGCGCCGAGGTTGAGGCTCCAGGCGCCCCGCGTCCCCGCTGAGCCGACGGATGAACGCGAGCGCGCCCGTAGCGCGACCATGCTGCCGGTGACGGTCGAGAGGGCGGGGTTGGTGAGGCCGCCACCGTCGGTCGCGCGAATGTGGGTGGCCACGGCGTCGTAGGCCTGACGGTCGTCAGCGCCACGCAGCGCGCCGAGGCCCATACGCCCCGCGACCAGGTTGAAAAGCCCACGCAGATCCTCGTTGCGCACCACTTGGAGCGTGTAGGCGGCCATCGCGTAGACGAGCATGCCATAGCCCACGGCGGAGACAGTGCTAATGGAGGTGGTCTGGGCGAGCGCGAGGACAGCGGGCACCATGACGCCCGCGGCGAAGAGACAGCGGACGATATACCAGACATCCCAGCGCGTGAAGATCGCGCGGGGGCGCAGGATCATCGCACCCGCGAACATGACAAGCTCGGTCAAGACCATAACGCCCGCCGCGCCGATGGCGCCGTTGCCATAGACGCGCTGCGTGTAGGGAATGGCCCACAGGTTCGCGCCGGGATTGACGAGTGCGGCGATGATGCCGACGCACGCCCAGGCCTTCTGCCGACCCAGCGCGATCAGCACCGTTCCCAGCACCATATCAATCGCCACGAGCGGGATATTGATCGCTAGGATGGCGATGATGGGACCAACCTGAGCGAACGAAGACGGGAAACGCAGCAACGCGGTAAGCTGGCTGGCAAGCATGACCATGCCCACGGCCGCGGGAATGCCAATCAGCGCGACCAGGCGCAGGCTGCGCGAGGCAAGCTCGCGGAAGCGCGGTGAATCGGCGGTGCGTTCCTGCGAGAGGGCGGGCAGGATGGCGATGATGACGATGGAAGGCAGGAAGACGGGAATGCCAACGATGCGATTCGCGGCGCCATACCAGCCGACGACGGTGTTGCCGGCGATGATCTTGAGCATCGAGACGCTGATCTGGCTGTAGAAGAGCAGCACCAGCGACCAGGAGAAGAACGGCAGCCCGCCAAAGATAATGGCGCGCCAGAGCGTGGGATCAATTTGCGGCAGGAGATGGATCTTGCGTAGGGTATAGGTGAGAATGACGAGGAAGCCGAGCACCTGGCCAATGAGGGCGGTGGCGACAAAGACATCCAGCCCGGCATGGAAGGAGATGGAGATCAGCAGCAGCACGGCGCTCACCGCCACACTGAAGAGATTGACGAAGGCGGGTATGCGCATGATCTGGAAGCCCGCGAGCGTGCCGACACAGGTGGCGGTCAGAGCGGTGAGCGCCTGGGTCACCAGCAGGACGAGCACCAACTCGCGTACAAACGGGCTAGGATCGAGCGCGGGCAGCACCACGAGCGCCACGATGCCACAGACGATGGCCAGCGGTATCTGCACAAGCAGCGTATTGAAGAGCAGGCGCGGCGCCACCTCTGGCTCACGGGCGATGCGCCAAGTGAGATAGGTGCTGGTGCCGAGCTGCATGCCCAGCGCGAAGAAGCCGACGAACGACCCGACGAAGCTGTAGAGGCCGTAGCGGTCCGGGCCAAGATAGGAAGGAACGATGAGGGTGAGGACCAGCGAGATGGTCCACGTGCCCAGTTGTGACACGAGCAGTGCGATGATATTCTTCAGTACCCGCATCTTCCCCCCACCATCCTCAGCCCTAACCCCTTGAACTCCTTCCTTGGAGGAAGGAAAACGAGCGCTCTCGCGAGGTCACATCCCACTGTGGGGAGGCCGCTCATCCGCGCTCTTTCTCCCTGGCAAAGCAGCGCGAGCGCGCGGTCTAGTCCGCTGTGGCCGCTGGCATTCCCGCGGCCTGGAACTGGTCCCAGGCATGATACGAACTGCGCACTAATGGGCCGCTCTCGACATGGCGGAAGCCCATCGCCTTGCCGATTCTGCCGTATTCGCGAAATTCCTCTGGCGGCGCGTAGCGCTCGATGGGCAGGTGGTCGGGTGTTGGGCGCAGATATTGGCCAATGGTAACGATGTCCACCTGATGCGCGCGCAGGTCTTCGAGGAGGGTGAGGATCTCCTCATGTGTCTCGCCCAAGCCAAGCATGAAGCCAGTTTTCACCGGGTTCGCCGGCCGCAACGCTTTGGCGCTGGCGAGCACATCAAGCGAGCGTTGGTAGATCGCCTGCGGGCGCACACGCTTATAGAGACGCGGCACCGTCTCGACATTGTGGTTGAAGATGTCGGGCTGGGCATCCAGGACGAGCTTGAGGGCCTCGTGTGAGCCTTTAAAGTCGGGCGTCAGCACTTCGATGGTACAATTTAGTACCAAGCGGTGAATCCAGCGAATGGTGGCGGCGAAGAGCGTGGCGCCGCCGTCGCGGAGTTCATCACGGTTCACCGAGGTCACGACGACATGACGCAGGCCCATCTGCGCGGTGGCCTCGGCGACACGCCGCGGTTCCTCCCAATCGAGTGCCATTGGGCGCCCGGTCGCCACGGCGCAGAAGCCACAGCTACGGGTGCAGACGCTGCCCAGGATCATAAACGTGGCGGTGCGATGGCCCCAACATTCGGCCATATTGGGGCAGCGCGCCTCCTCGCAGACGGTGTGCAGCGCCTTGCCACGCATCAGTTGCTTGATCTCTTCGTAATTCTGCCCGGTGGGCATGCGCACACGCAGCCATTCAGGGCGTTGATTGGGCATCACGGCCATTGAAAGTCCCTCATATCTCGCCACACGTGGAGTGAAGTGGCCCGCCGCGTCCTCGCCAGAGAGAGCCTCTCACGCGCTGGCGCGCGCGCGTCTCCTGCCATTGTAGCAGTCAGCGCCCGCCACCGCAACCGCGCGCGGGAAGCTGGAAGGCTGACCTATAGCTTGCCATTGGCCAGCCACGTGGTCCCGCGCGCCAGGTGGGCGCGCCCCTCCTTGCGCGATGTGGGAAAATTCAGAAGGGCCACCATCATGAAGACCACCATCGGGAGGGCCAAAGGTCATGAGGGGTATGATCATCATGGGGGCATCCTGACAGCAGGTGCCCGTGCGGATACGCCCTCCTGGGGGAGGGATCACTGTTGGAGGATGCGCTATGGCTGATGACGTTGTGCTCCAGACGGATCTGCCGCTGCCGCGCTTCGGCAGTGGCAAGGTGCGCGATACCTACGATCTGGGTGATCGGTTGCTGATGGTCGCCACCGACCGCATCTCAGCCTTCGATTGTATTCTTCCCACCGGCATTCCTGACAAGGGGCAGGTGCTCACGCGCCTCTCCGCGTTCTGGTTCGAGCGCACGCGCGCGTTGATGGCGAATCATCTGCTCAGCACTGATGTCGCCGACCTACCCGATGCCGTGCGTGCGCAGGCGAGGATGCTGGCCGGGCGTTTCATGGTCGTCCGCAAGGCGCGGCGGATTGATTTCGAGTGCGTCGTCCGTGGCTATCTGGCGGGGAGCGCATGGCAAGACTATCAGCAGAGCGGCAGCGTCTGTGGCATCGGCCTGCCGCGCGGGCTGCGCCAGGCGGACGAATTACCCGAGCCGATCTTCACCCCGGCCACCAAAGCGGAGACCGGCCATGATAGCAACATCTCCCTGGACGAACTCAAGAATACGGTCGGCGAAGAGGTCGGGCAAGGGGTGGCCGACGCCAGCCTCGCGCTCTACCGCTTCGCTCGCGAGTATGCCCTGGACCGTGGCCTGATCCTCGCCGATACCAAGATGGAGTTTGGCTTCTTAGATGGTCAATTGCTCCTGATT
>JADMIN010000184.1 GCA_015478575.1 Ktedonobacterales bacterium
GCACGAGGTATGTCCACCCCCTCTGTCGAGCTTACCGAGGGACAACGGCACAGCATCACCGCGCTGCTCATCGAAGTCGCGCGCGCGGTCGCCCGCTACGAAGCGCTCGCTCGGGTGACGTTGGCAGAGCGGCCCGCCTATATGGCTCGCACTGATGATCTCACACCAACCGAGCACCGTGAGATTGAGCAGTTGCTCATTGCCTTGGTGCGCGAGGCCAACGAGTTGGCGGCGCTCTGCCACGTGCCGACGCAGACGCTCAGTGCGCGCGCGACGGTGGGTGGCGAATTCACCATTCTCTGGAGCGACGTTGTAGACACTGGCCCCTCGCGCCTTGAAGGGTACGGACCCGTACCGCCAGCGACGCAGACCGCGCTCGCGCCCCACATCCAGCGACTCGCGGATCTCAGTTTGGCCGTAGCCAGGTACGCGGACAGCTCCAGTCGCCAGTAGGGAGGCACCAGACAGCGAGCCGTCACGCGAGCAGCGAGAAAGAGAGCACGCCGAGTATGCCGGTACGCTACTGTACGCACTGTTGGGCAGCGAATGCCTGGGATGCGGGCATGTGTCTCCAGTGCGGCGCTCGTCTCGTCGCACCCGATGGTGGGGACCTTCCCTACATAGAAAAACTGCTCGAAGCCCTCGCGCATCCAGAGCCAGAGACGCGCGCGCGTGCGGCGACTATTCTTGGGGTGATCGGCTCCTCGGATGATCCGCGTGTGGTTCATGCACTTCTCACCGCACTCCAGGTGGACCCCGCGGACGAGAAGAGCCACGAGATCCATGATACTGGCCTTGAGGGTGCGGCAGCGCGGGCGCTCGGCCAACTCCACGCCTGTGAGGCCGCTGCCGCGCTGGAGCGGCTCGCCCTCAGAGATGGGAGGGCGCTGGCCTCTGGCCTAGCGGCGATTGCCGCGCTCACCGAACTCGCTCAGTATTCATGTCCTGAGGCGCGGGCATCGCTCGCACGTCTCACGCGCGATGCCGGGCGCGAGACGATCCGGCATGAAGCAGCGCTCGCTCTTGGCTTATTAGATGTCTGCTAGGGTCGCGGCTCTGGGCGCATTTCTACGAGACACGGGAGTGAGATACCGCATGCCAGCCACACACGATCCGAACGCTCATCCACTCGCACCCGCTGACACCTCCATCCCTAGGCATGATGCCGCCGCCCGCGCGGCGGAGCGCGGCCACCTCGCCACCGCGTATGTGATCGAGCCAGGCGGTCCCGCGCACCGCTATTCATGGGATCCCCAGGAAGAGGTGCTGGTGTGCGACGGCATCCTCTCTCCCGACCGGCCACGCGGAGCCGACCTCGCGCGCCTCCCCCTCATTCCACCACGACAGCAGCCACGGGCGGATGACCCTGACCGCCCCGCATGGGCGCGAACGTTCGCGTCAGCCGCCGACACCGCGACCGACACCGAGATCAGCGCGCGGCTTGGCCCTTCGCTGCTGGCCATCGTGCTCACGCGGATACCTCATCCTCCTGGCACCCGTGTGCGCGTGCGCCTGCTTGGTGCGATCTATACCGGCGCGCGCGAGGGTGAGCACGAGGGTGAGCGCGTGTCTGCTGGGTCTGCCGCCGGGCGGGAGGACCTCTTCTCCTGGCTGGCGATCACGCTTCCCGCCGCTGACCCCACGCTCGCGGAGATTGGGGAACTCGCGACGCTGCCCGATGCCTTGCGCGGCCAGTTACAGCGCGCGCTCGCCAGTATGCGCATGGAATCCGCCCTGAATCGCGATGACCCCGCTCCCTGGCTCAGCGCGGATGATCTCGCCATGTGGTATCGTGCCGCGCGGCGCGATCTGCGACTCGCACGGCGCGCCGAGCATGCTGCTGTGCGCGCTATTCCGAGTGAGCGCCTCTTCGCGCACCCGGAAGCGCCAGGGCGCTCACTCAGCGATCATCTGGCTGCTGGCGCACCGGATGATGTGCCAGCGGCTCCCGCCTGGCGCGAGATCCACCACCTCAGCCCCGCTGAGGTACGGGCACGCGGCATGGCGGCCTATGCTGAGGGGGAGCACCTACGCCGTTGGATTCCTTCGCGCTTCGAGCGCTATGTAAGCGAGTTGGTGCCACCGGATGAGGAGATTCTCTTCTTCGCCGAGTGCCCAGCACTCACGCTCCGCGGCTGGTCGGGGCACGCGGTGGCGCTGGCTGACCTGATGAGGGAGGCGCGTCATACCGCGCATGGGCCGCTGGGTCGCGCGCTGGGTCGCCTGCGTGTGCGCAAGCTCCATCAGGGTCTCTTCCTCATCACCACTCACCAAGTGTTGCTGCTCCGTGACTATGTGCCGCCGGATGCTGCCCTGGTGGATTGGGGATACGTCGCGCGGAGTTGGCCGCTGGGGCGGCTCCGCGCGGTCAGTGTGCTCCCTCCAGGCGCCACGCTCGATCAGGCGGCGCTCTCCTCCTGGCCCACGCGCGTGGTAACGCGGCTCGCCGGTACCCAGGCATTCGACGAAGCTACTCTTCCAGCGAGCTACGCCCGGCTCGTCGTGGGCCTTGAGGCCGCGCGAGGAGTAGAGCTTTCTGGTTTCGCCGTGCCACCAGATGGCCTGCCCCTACTCGAACGCGCGGCGAATAGGCTCGCGAGCGCGCTGCCGTGGCCGAGCACCGCGGGCGCCGCCGACCGCCGCTTGCGTCTGACGCCCGCGGTCGCGGCTTGGACGCCCACCGAGCGGGAGGCGGCGGCGCTGGAAACGCTGGGCGACCTCGTGCCAGCAGCGGAGGCGCGGGCACTGGCACTGGCTAGCGCCGCGGAGGTACTTCCCGACGAGGTGGTTCTAGTGCAGGCGCGCACACCGGCTCTGCGCGGCGATGGTGGGGGCGCTCCCGCGCTGCTGACCCTTACAGGTCAACGCCTCTTGCTCGCGAGTCGTGATCCTCAGCGGGGGCATCGTGGTGGCGCTCCCACCCCAGTGGTCATCAGCCTCCCCCTCCCTGAGCTTGCCTCGGTCTCGCTACAACACTCCTTGCTTGGCTGCTACCTGACTATTTCCCTTCCCATCGGTGCTCCCGCTCCAGAGGTGCGCCAGATCACCACGGCTTTCCCTAGTCCGCTGATCGTTCCCTTCCGCGCGCTCTCATCTCGCCTGCGCGTGCTCCTGAATGGCCCGCTATATAGGGATATGGAGGAGTGTAAAGCGATCGTACTGGGAAGCGGCGCACCTTGACGGCAAGGCGCGCTATCGAGTAAAATGACCCTGGCGGGCACGCTTCGCGTGTGCCGCGGTTCTGGCGCATTCGTCTAGCGGCCTAGGACGCCGCCCTCTCAAGGCGGAGACCACGGGTTCGAATCCCGTATGCGCTACCTCGAGACGCCCCTGGCACTGACGCTGGGGGCGTCTCTTTTGCTCCACATGCCCAGGAAATCGAAGATACAGCCAACTAGGTGGCCGATGCTCTCCCTGGCCGACGAGGTGTGGTCGCTTGCCCTGGCAGGCCGTGAAGGCCAAGGCGTAGCACTTCGCGCGACAGGTCAGCCGAACCAACGGGAGTGAGAGCAGTAGGCAGAGGAGGAGTGGCCCTTTGGGCACGCCAAGCATGCCAAGCGCGCCAGGCAGGCAGGCCATTCGGGCCGTGATTGCTACGGGTTCGCGCGTCCCCCCGCGCCCGCGCCGCGGCAGCCCACCCATCTCGGCGCCTTCACGGCTATCTGGTCGCCGTGGACCATCGTCAGTAAGGAATATCAACATGCCAACTCCCGCCGTTGATCTGCGGCAAGTGAGTATCCTCTCCGAAATCGTGCTGCGCGGCGGTGATGTTGCCCACCCTGCTGCGCGCAACGGCCTCAAAGCGCAGTATGCTCGCCCGAACGTGCATTACCCTGACGTGCGTGCGGGGCTTTCCTGCCTCTTTCGCCCTGGCGCATCGCTTGATGAACTAGCGCGTGAAGGCTCCTATCGCAATCCGAAACTCAGCGTCGCGATTGTGCGACGCCTCATTCGTGACCTTGCGACCGTCGGCTGTGAGCCGGTGCTTTACGCCACACCGGTGGCGGGTTATCCCAACCATCATACGCTGGTCGTAGCACGTAGCGGGGTGATCGAGTTCACGTTACGTGACGATGCGCTGGATGCCTTGATTCGTGCCATGACTGTCGTAGATAATCCCTATCAGCGGCAGCGGCCGTAACTTGCCCCAACCAGACACCTGGATCTACCGAGGAGTCACGCCATGACGATGCGAACAATTGAAACTGCGTTGTGGCCGCTGGAGAAGCCGACGGCGGATGTTGGCGTTGGCGTATTCCTCGGCGACGTGACTCTGCCATCACTGGCTGATCTCGTTGAGGGCGAGCGCGTGTTGCTGGTTGAGCCGAACGAGCTGCAAGCCGAAGGTACTCTGCGCATGGTCGAGTTAGGTGGACGGCACGTGTGGTTCGCCGAGATCGGCGACCCAGACGCCATTCGGGTCATCTACCCCGACTCGCCTGTAAGCACCCGCCATCCGCCGGAGATGTAGCGGCCAGTGTTTGACATCAACTCTGCATCAACCCAGGCGGATAGCGGCAACCATCGGTGGACGACGCCCGGTCGGGTAGTCCCAACATTCGCGGCCCGACGCACATCCCTGGATGCCAGCGGACGCTGCGAAACACAGCCCCTATGCGCTACCTCGCGCGACACCTGCCGCGCAGGGCAGGTGTTTTCTTTTGCTCCACGTGCTCAGCAAATCGAAGATGCGGCCAACCAGGTGGCCGATGCTCTCCATGGCCGACGAGACGTGGCGGTGAAGGCGATTGACACCAACCCGCGCGGCCTGCGATGTCTCTCCTCCTTCGCCTTTAGATGCCGTTAGGGTTGAGGCGTAAGATGCCTAGTGGCACAGCCGCTCAGCAACACCATGCGGACGCTATAGCTGGCCATTGACGGCACGCGAAAGTATAATACGAGCAGACAATGATACCTATGCCACGCGAAACGAGCCGTTCTCAACCATCACGATCAAGGGTAAGCGGCATGCAATCCGAACCACAACCGATTCCATTTGACGACTTTGCACGGCAGATCAATACGATCGTTGACGCCATAGAGGCACAGGGCATCGGCGTGTTCGTCGAGCGTGGGGGCAAGCTCTTTTCCCTGCGCCCTCGGCGCGCGTCATGACGCCCATGCTTCCCATCCACCTCCCTTCCGTCAATAAACTGTCGTGAAGTCAGGCGAGAGAGGGAGTGTGGGCGTCCGTGTCCGGTGGCGCGATCGGCGCCACACGCAGCACGGTGGATTGCGTCGCGCTCTCCCCAATACCTGGCGCGGCGCCGTCCAGCGCGGGGGGCGGACTCGGCGCGGGACGGAGGGGAGGCACTGGACGCTCCCCCATTACCCATGTGCCAGGCTCCACCGGTGGCGGCTCAGGCGAGCGGTGGCGGCTCCAGCGCAGCGCCTGCGCCAACTCAGCGGCGTGCTCATAGCGCTCGGTCACCTCGCGCCGCAACGCCAGCAGAATGACCTCCTGCACGGATGGCGGTGTCTCGGGGCGATAGGTCGTGAGCAGCGGCGGATCAGCCACCATGCGGCGCGAAGCCGCGGCCAGGGGCGTCTCCGCCTCGAACGGCAGCCGCCCCGTCACCAACTCGAAGAGCACCACGCCCAGCGCGTAGACATCCGAAGATGGGCCACCTGGCTCGCCGAGCACCTGCTCTGGCGAGAGGTAGTCTGGGGTGCCGAGCACCTGGCCGGTGGTCGTGAGAGTCGTCAGGTCGCCGCCCACCTGCCGCGCGATGCCGAAGTCGGTCAGCTTCGCGAGCAACTCGATGCGTGAGTCAAGGATCATGACGTTCTGCGGCTTCATGTCGCGATGAACGACACCCGAGGCATGGGCTGCGGCCAACGCCGAGCACAACTGCTCACCGAGGCGCCAGACCCAATCGAAGGGCAGCGGGCCGTAGCGCCGCACCAGGTCTTTCAGCGAGTTGCCGAAAATATACTCCATCGCCAGGTAGGGTACGGGC
>JADMIN010000916.1 GCA_015478575.1 Ktedonobacterales bacterium
GCTGAAGCCGCGCCTGGGGGCCTGCGGGCCACGAAGCCCACCTCCGTGGGCTAGAGCAACTTTCAGAGCCATTGAGCGGGCTGGCGGGTAAACCCGCACCTGGGATCACGAAGCCCGCCTGCGCGGGCGAGGTACGATTCCCGCTTGCTCAATGAGGGTGCAAGTTGCTCTAGGACAAAACCCAGGCCGCGTAGGCGGCCTTCGCGGCGGCACGCCCTGAGGCGCGGCTTGAGCCGCCCGGCATCTCCATCCGGCATCCTGCGCCCAACTTCCCCCTCAAGTTCCCGCGTCCCCAGCCGATACCGTAACCAAGACCTTTCTCCTGGCCTGATCTGTATCCGTTTCTGCCCATTGCGCTACCGTACCGCAACGCGGGGAGGTTCACCATGACGACGATGACCTTGACGCTCGACACCATCGAGCATTACCTGATGCAGAGCATCCACAACCTGTGCAACGCGGGCACGCTGTGCATCGAACGCCACCAGCAGGAGCGCGTCCGCTCCCCCCGCAAGTCGTCCGCCAGCTATCTGCGCAGCGCCCTCCAGATCGCTCGCCTGATGATGCGGCGCGCCCCCCACTATCCGATTCTCTGGGAATCGGCGCTGGCGCTGCTGGACCAGGTGTGTGAGGAGATGGACGTGGCCGAACACCAACTGTTTCGGGCGGGCGGCACCACGGCGGCGTATGCGACGGTCTTCGCCCAGGCTGAAGGGCTGCGCATGCAGATCGTCGAAGCCTATCGCCAGGAACTGACCGACCGCGCGCGCGAAGTGGAGGGCGCGGTCGTGGAGGTTCAGGTCGCGTCCCCGCCCCCCTCGTTGGAGCGCCGCCACCTCGTGTTGCGCCCCAAGATGCCGTCCACCACCATGCAACATGGCCTGGATGATGACGATGACGCTGAGGGCGATGAGGACGACTCCCTGCTGACGCCGGAGGGTTGCCCGCCACAGGCACGCGCGCCGGAACGGGGCGGCACGTGAGCCGTGCGGCCCCACCCCACGCAAGCGGGGAGGAATGGCAAGCGGGGAGCGGGGAGTGGCGGCTGCGCCCCTAGGGATGCCGCTGCCTGCTACACCCCTACGGAATATTCCATAGTTCGCGGCTTTCGCGACCGCGCTTCGCGGCCTTCGCGTTCCAGCCCCGTCCTCCCCGTTTACGTGGATTTTCGTGTCCAGTCGCGCTCCCCTCTCCACGCTTGCGTGGGGTGGGGC
>JADMIN010000917.1 GCA_015478575.1 Ktedonobacterales bacterium
CGGCAGCGAGATCGGCGCCAGGTCCGCGCGCGTGGCGGGGCCGGGCGGGCGCTGGCCAACCTGACTAAAGGCGAAGAGTGTGCCAGAGAGGGCCAGTACGCAGAGCGCCGCACAGAGCGCCGCGAGCCGCCGCCGTGGCTGGTGCCGCGGCAGCCGCGCGCCCAGCGCGCTGATGGCCTCCCGCACGCTCGCAAGCGTCCCTTTCATGGCATCCTTCCCGCGTTGCGCCCACGATCTCCGTCGCAAGATCGCTCGCTCTCCACGGTCTATAACGGTGAGCGATACCCCTGGTAACGCCAGCGGACGATGACACAGCCCGCCTGGTCCGCTCCATCCACTGGCGTGAGCCATGGTGAGAAATTACCCTATGCGGCGGTGGGAGGCGCGAGTATACTGCGGGTAGAGGATGCGCGGGAGGCACGCGCGGCGGCGATTCCGCGGCGCGATCGGCAGGGAAGCCCACGAAGGCGAGTACGCGCATGTACACGAATCAATCCGCCGAGACGGATGAGCCGCGGCCACCCGATCTCTGCTGTCAGCATGCGCCGGGCGCGGCCACCCCGTCCACCTGCATGCACCTGCGCGCGCTGGGACGGTTGCGCGGGTGGATGGAGCGCGCGGAGGCGGCACAGCGCGCGGGCGAGTATGACCGGCAGTTGATGACGGAGCTCTGGCTGCTGCATGCCGAGATCTCCGCGACGTTTGACCGCTGCCCGAATGCCTCGGCTCTGCCGCTCGTGCGCCGCCGCGGCCATGAGGCTTCTTGACACCAGTTGGCGAGCGGTGAGGCAATGCGGACGCGATCAGGGTGGGCACCGCCAGCCCCAAACTGGTGGGACTGGTCGGCGCCCACAGGGGAATGCCCGACAGGCATACTATGCGCGGTTTGCGCGGTCTCGTGAGCCGTTCGTACGGACTAGACGACGGTCTCGATCACCACAGGTAGGCCCGTGGCCGCACAGGGGCTGAGCGGTTGCCCGTCGCGCCAGCCATCGTACTTCATCGCCAGCAGGTGCCGCGCCAGTTGTTCCTCCGCCGCGTCATTGATGATGACCCGCGCCATGCCCGCGACGGACTCTTGGCCGAGGCGCACGCTGACCTCTGGGTTGATGACCAGATTCTTGACCCACTCGGCATCACCGCCCTCATCCGCGAGCAGATAGATATCGCTGGCTCGGACGGCGTAGCGCATGGGAAGTTCGTGCGCACGCCC
>JADMIN010000918.1 GCA_015478575.1 Ktedonobacterales bacterium
CTGGTGGGTGCCCCTGCGCGCTTCCCAGCGGAAGGAAGCTGTCTCTCTTGCCCCTCGACAAGGCACAAGCCCTGTATCGTTGCCCTTCCACCGTTGCCCTTGGTGCGCCGCTCCCAGTATACTAGCCCATGTGCTCCTATGCTCACCTCTCGCGGGTCACTGGCGCGCGAGGCATAGGGCGATGTGGATGTGAAGGAGTGCCCATGGGACCCCTCAGCCCTCAGTTCATCGGCACCGCCATCGCGCTCTTGGCGCCCGCCGTAGTTGGCGTACACACCGGCTCGGGAGGCGCGCGGGCGGCCACGCGGGTGCGCGCCCTTGGTGCCAGCGCGCTCCTGCTCCTGCTGGCGGGAATGATTACCCTCGCCATCGCCACCATCGCGGGTGGGCAGGGGGCTGTGCTGCTCACCTACCTCGCGCTGTGGCTTGGCGTGATTCCAGGCGTGCTGCTGGCGGCGATGAGCTGCGCCGCCGGGCTGGCGCATGCCGCCAGGGGGCATCATCGGTGGTGGCGTCGGATTTTGCTGGCTGGATCGCTCGTTCCGCTCCTCCTCTCCGCGCTCCTGATTGGTGTGGCTCTGGTGTCACTGGATGGCGCCACGACGGTCGTTCCAGCGGGCGAGGTCGCGGCCCTCTTCGTGGCGTTGGTGCTCGCGGCGCTCTCACCCCTGGCCGCTCTGGCCTATGGCCTCTGGGCTGTCCAGCACACGGCAGGGCAGGCATACGACCTCTCATAGTCGTGGGTGGGCGCGGCGCCTTTCTTCGCCGAGGGTTTGCCGAGGTTAACGCACCATGGGCAGCATCGGCTTGATGTCGAAGGCCAGTTCGGCATGCGCCGCGCGGAGCGCCGTCTCGGCGGTGGCGGGGTCCGGCGCGCGGGCAAAGATGAAGCCGAGATAGCTGCCGCCCTCTGGCAAGGGCACGAGCGGCGTGTGAAGCTTGGCGGTCATCTCCACGCCGGTGATGTGGGGCGTGGCTTCCGCGCGCTCCACGCCCCGCACCGCACGCAAGATGCCACTCCGGGGAATGGGAATCATCATCACGCCAGCCGCGTGACGTGCGCGCTCCAGCGCGGGCAGCGCCAGCCCCAGCGCGTGGCGCAGGATCAGCTCTTCCAGACACATCCCCGCGCCGAATTCGAGGATGGTGGAGCACAGACCGCCGATGGAGCGCCCCGCGATCTCCAGCATCCATGGCCCCTGATCGTTGACA
>JADMIN010000919.1 GCA_015478575.1 Ktedonobacterales bacterium
CACCAAAGCTGGCTGGCTCAGCCGACTTACCTTACAGACGCCGAGCGCCACAAATATTGGGATCGTTCCAATTGCCCTGAACCAGCAACGCCTGAACGATGTGCCGCTGGTCCTGGCCAGCCTGGACCTGTGCATCGCCTGCATCGATTTATAACATTGGAAGGGATGGCACGCGCATGATAACCTTGCCTCAGCTTGCGCTGATCATGACGCTCGTGCCCCTGGTGGCCGGAATTCTTCTGGCGGCGCTGGGCGCGAGACTTCCCCGCCGCGCGGCGCTGCCGGTGGCCATCATCGCGGTGGTGATCGCCTTCGTCGCCGCGCTATTGCTCGCTGCCGACGCCTTGCCTGGCATTCCGCAGCTTATCACGCTGATCTCGTTCGGCTCGGTGGGCCTCGTCCACCGACTCGATAATTTTTCCGCGTATGCCATCATCGGCGTTACCGCCTGGATCGCGCCCGTGCTGCTCTGGATGACCACCCCACGTGGCGCGGCGCTACAGGTACATACCCATTCGACGCGCCCGCAGGGGTTCGCGTTGCTCGCGGTCGCCTTGCTGCTGAGCGCGGTGATGCTCGATAATGTGTTGTTGATCGTCCTGTGCTGGGCGGGCATCGGCCTGCTGGCCTGGCTGATCGCGCGCCCCGAAACGGCTTTCCGCCCTTCATCCCCCCAGGAATGGCTCGATCTGCTGCTGCTGGCGCTAGGGCCGCTGCTGTTTGGCCTGACGATGCTCTCCCCAATGGTCTTTGGCAAAACAACCAGCATCTATGACATGACCGGGCGCAATATCGTCAACTTCGCGCAGGGCGTGCTGATTATCCTGGCGCTGGCCTTTGCCACTGGCATGTACCCCTTCATCCTCTGGGCGCGGCGCGTGACACAGGGCGTGCTGCCCGAAGCAAGTGGCATTCTCTTGCTGGCCTCTTTGCCATTTGGAATCGTGATGTTGGGGCGTGTCGCGCCCATCCTCGCGACCAATGGCGTGTGGCCCGCGTGGCATCTCGGCCCCGCGACGATCCCGCTGAATGCGCTACCCTTGCTGATCGGCATCGCTACCATTGTGATCAGCGGGTTGGTGCTGCTCTTTGAAACCGATCTCGTCGTCATCACCTCGACGTTGGCGGTGCTGATGCTCGGCTGGTGTTTCGCCGCCTTTGGCACGGGTGACAACCGCGCGCTGTTGGGCGTCACCTTGCTTCTGCTGGCC
>JADMIN010000185.1 GCA_015478575.1 Ktedonobacterales bacterium
ATGAGCAAGAGCAGCGCCAGCGCGGGGCCATACATGGCATAGAGATAGATAGTAAAATGATAATCAGGCGGCCGCCCCCAGTGCTCCACGGAGGTCAGGAAGTTGGCTTTCCAGACTTGTTGCTCCGCGGCGCTCTCAGCCGGAAACGCCCAGAGCAGATAGAGGTTGTAGGGGAGAGCCACCACCGTGAAGGCGCCCAAGAAGAGCGCCACACCACGCAGTCGGAGCCGTGCCCAGCCCGCCTCCATCGGGAAGAAACGCTCGCTGAGCGCGAGTGCCAGCATCACGGCGGTGGGCGCGAGGCCGAGCGCTCCCTTATCCAGATAGCAGATCCCCTGCGCGGCACCCGCCAGGAGCAACCAGCGATATTTGCCGGTCTGATAAGCCAGCACACTGCCCAGAACGGCGAGCGGCGTGAAAAACATCAGCGGCGTCTCGGTGATATCGCCAAAGTAATAGCCCTGGCTATTGATCAGCGCATAAGGCACAAAGCCAGCAAAGGCGGCGCCGACGAGGCCCGCGCCTGGCCCATAGAGCCGACGACCCAGCAGATAGGTGACCACCATGCCGCCCAAGATAAAGAGCAATCCCGGTAAGCGATTGGCATACGGCGTATCGCCCAGAATGCGCATCGCCAGCGCGGAGGCCCACATACCAAATGGCGGAATGTGCAGCCAAATATGTGCCTGCGCCCAAATGGTCAGATCCGCCGGTGAGAGCGCGCCGATCTCGTAGAGGGTCGGTGTGAGGGGATGCAGCTTCAGATGCTCGGCCACAATGGCGTGGACGGCCTCGTCTGATGGGCGCAGATACGCATGTCCGCGATGAAGGCCATGCAGCAGGAACGCGCCAGTGAGCAGCGCCAGCAGCGCCCCAAGAGACCAATGGAGGCGCCGCGCGCGGGCCGCGACCGCACGGAGTCTCGCGGAGAGAGCGGTTTGGTATAGTCGCATGGTCGTTATGCTCATTCCGCCTTCCCCCGACTACGCCAAACGCATCACGCGCGGGCATGGAGAGCGCCCAATCATCCAGAGTCCCGCTGACCGTACCAAAGAATGCGTTTGGCGTCAAACTGGGCCGACGAAGCTCCCCCATACGGAGATGGTGTATGGCGCCCTCGGAAGGGCACGAGTAATCGCGCCGGAGGGCGGCTGAAGCCTCGGTCCTCCCCGCTGGTGGACATATCTGGTATGCTGGCGGCAAGCGATGAATACATCGCCGCAAGATCGCGCACGCGAGGTGAAGACGAGATGCGCGTGAAGATGAGAAGTGCCTAGTGGAAGGGTCGTTTTCGTGGGAGATGAAATTACGCAGCCCATACCGCCCTCCGAGGGTGGGCAGCCCCAGGAGGTCCGCGTCGTTGTCGAGCAGCGGCGCGTGACGCGGCGTGGCTGTTGTCTGACGCGGCTGATTGGCACGGGCATGCTCGTCATTCTCTTTGGTATTCTCCTGGCCAATACAGTCGCACCCTACCGCGTCAGCGGGCCAGCCATGCAGCCCACCCTGCGCGATGGGCAGATCGTCCTGGCACACGTCTATACGTTCGTCGGCAAGCGCATCCGTGACCCCCAGCGCGGCGATATTGTGCTCTACCACCCGCCAGATCATCCGAGCACTACGGTGATCGGGCGGCTCATCGCGCTTCCCGGCGATAACATCGAGGTCACGTCGTCGAGCGTGATCCTGAACGGCAAGCCGCTCAACGAGCCATATATCGCCTCAGCGGGCGCGGGTCAGTCAGAGAACAATCAGACCGTGCCGAGCACCACACTAGGCACCAACAAGTATTTCATTCTGGGCGATAACCGCCCCAACAGCGCTGACTCGCGCACCTTCGGCGCGGTGGATGGCGGCAAGATCATCAGCCAGGTGTGGGTCACGCTGGGATGACCTCACCCACTGCCCCCTTCTCTCGCCAGGGAAGGGGAGAGCGGCGGGGGAAAGCACGAGAGGGTGGCCCTAGCGGCGCGGGCGGCGGGCGGCGCGAACGAGGAGCAGCGCACCGAAGGTCGCCAGCCCGGTGAGGACGATGCGCCCAACATCAATGATCGGCTCGATGCGCACGCCGCCTGGGCCGATACTGATGACCGCGACGGGGCGCGCGTTGGAGCGTCCGCCTCCGCCTCCGCCGCTGCCCTGTTGGTCCACGTCGGCGCGGCGGTCGCCACCGGAGCCAAAGCCGAAGCCCATACTCACGCTGACCTCTGAGGCGGTGATGACCGTCTGGTCATGTGCCGTCACCGCCTCACTATAGACCGCGCTGGGCCGGGCGATTGAGAAGAGGTTGTCAAGCGCCCCCAGAGGCGAGGGCTGAGCCGACGCCGCGCTGGCGCTGTCTGGTGTCACCTTATGCATCGCGCGCTACCTCCTGTGGCGCGCCAGTCGCGCCACGCCTATGCCAATGCCGACACCGATGATGGCGAGCTGGGCGACGCGCGTCACATCCACCACCGGAACCTGCCGCCGCCCGCCGCCACGTTGCACGAGCACCGCGGCGGGCCGCAGTCGCACGAGCGCGCCTCCCGGCCAGCGCAGCAGCATGACCCGCGTGAGCGGCGTCACGGTCGTGCCGTCGCGGGTGACGCTCTTTCCCGTCTCCAGACGCCATCGAATGCTCTCGCGCAAGAACCTTACCTCCATGGCCAGAAGGCCTCCGTCTTGAGGTGTGGTGTCTTCCTGTACCCACCTTCCCGCCCCCCTGGAGGCGGTGCGCCGTGCCCCACGCATCCCTTCCCTCGCCAGGGGGCCGGGGTTAGCCTCGGCTCTCCTCCGGCAGCACGTGCGTCGTGATCTGCGCGGGCAGTTCTGGCAGCACTGATTGCGGTGGATTCGAGGCATGCTGTGGATGTACCAGCGTTTGAACCAGTTCCGCCGCTAGATAGGCGCCTAGAGCCAGGCCGGCAGCCGTCTTGAGATTGAAGAAGATGCGGCGCTGCTCGGCGTTCGGCCCCGTGAAGGCCAGCTCTGGTTGCGTGCCCATCGGGTCACGCAGCACCTTCACCAAGCCATCGGCCAAGCGCCCGATCTCCTGCTCGATGCCCGCGACCTCGCCCGTGGCCACCGCCCGCTCGAAGGTTGCCAGGTCGTTGGGGTTGCGATAGAAGAGGCCGTGCCAGGGGAAGGCGAGGTAGTAGTCAGCGTGGGGGATCACCCGCAAGTTGTACGACGCGCCGAGCATCCAATCCACGAACCATGGCTGGATGCCGTCGGTGATGCCGTAGAGAAACGACATGGTGAGGTTGTGCAGTTGCAGGCGCTCGGTCTCGGTGAGCGTATGGATATCCACTTCCCACTGGAGATGGGCGAAGATGTCGCGCAGCACAGGCAGATTGCGCGTCGCGCTGGGAATGATGCGCAGCGTGCCAGAGGCGAGCCGCGCCGCCTCGGTCTGTTGGACGGCAGAGTTGCGTGGCGGCAGGGTGGCGAGGCTGGGGTTGGCGTCGCGGAAATGCTCGCGGCGGAAGGCGAGGTAGTAGTCGCCGACGGTCTTGTAGAGCTGCGCGGCATAGGCGCGGCTCTGTTCTATGAGCTGGGGGCCGTTGGGCACCCGTGGCAGCGCGTCATCGCTCATCTGGCCCCTCCCTCTTCGGCCCGCGTGCGTCTGTGCGCGGGCACACACCGACTTCAGGCACACACCGACTGGCAGGGACGCGACACCTCTACGTCCCACACGGCATACGAGCACCCGCGTGCCAGGGTTGTAGCGCGGCCCTGCCCAGACGCGCGCCCAGACTCCCCCCCGCTAGCGTGGTTCGGCGATGCGCCGCGTACGGAGAGAGCATAGCGCATCAGCGCGCCGCTGGCGACCCGTTCCAAGTGAGCGAGGCGCGCGGGTGGCAACCCAAGGCGGCACCCACTCCGCCCCCACCCGCGCTCTCGCAGCATAGCAGAGTTCCCCTCGGTGTGTGAAGACCCCAGTTGCGGCACGATACCCAGAAGTCCCCTCGTTACCCGTCAGCCGCGCGATGCGTTATGATACTAGAACAAATATTCCAAAGTGCGGAGAGGGCGCGTGGCGGTGAAAGGCGACAAGCGGCGAACGGTGAAACGCGCGGCGAGAGAGCAGCAGGGAGGGTCGAGCAATGCGATGGTTTGGCAGAGGGCGGCGCGAGGGTCGTGAGCGCGTCCACTCGCGCCCACGAGTGGCGAGCGCGGCCTCCGCCGCGCGAGCGGCACAGACAGCGCCTGAGGGGTACAAAGCGGAGTATGGCGGCCAGTGGGAGTCATCGGCGGCGGTGGGGATGGGGGGAGCGCATAGCGGTGGGTTGGGCAGCGCCACGGCGGGTGTGGCGGCCTATCTGATGCCAGGCGTGGGTGGGGGGAGTTTGGTGGCCCGCGCGGATGCGAGCACCTTTCCGCCAGCGCTGATGCGGGCAGCGCTCCAGGCGGCGCGTGCCGCTGGGCGCGCGCCAGAGGAGATCTGGTCTGAGGCGCTGCACGATTGGCTACTGACGCGCGAGACCGAGACGGGCGGCGGCCTCCCCGCGCTCTTCCAGGCGCCACGGCGGCAGCACGTCTGGAGCGAGATCGAGGCGACGGTGCGGGCGCTGCGCGCCTCGTGAGGGGCCGCCACGTGAAGATATCCACCACGCCAGATATCCACTCCACGAGCGGTGGATGTGGAGAACGGCGTTTGTGGAAAACGTCCGCGCGCGCGATTCTCTTCTTCTTTCTCTAGAAGATAAAGAATAAAGAGAGAGAGAATCCGTAACCGTAGTCATAGGGGCTGTGGATATGAGGATAACCCACTGGCGGGCATCGCGCGATGCCCGCCAGTTCCCATGCCATGCGGCGCGGCACGCATCGAGCCACAGGCGCGGTTATCCACAGGCGCGTGGATAGGTGGCCGCACTGGCGGGTATAAGTGGGGGATAACCTGTGGACCGCCGCGCAAGGCGCTGGGGCGGCGCTGGGGCCACGCTCCTCGTTATCCACACGCTTCCACCGCGTATCACCAGGCTATCCACAGGCCATGTGGACAAAGCCGAGGGACGTTCGGCGTGTTCTCCACCCTCTATCCCCATGTTATCCCCAGACTATCCCCACGTGCTTCGCCTCGTTGGGGCACGCTTGCGGGAAGGGGACGTGGTGCCCTGAAGAGCGCGGATACTCGTGCTAGCCAGCATGCCAGATGGTGTACGCTTGGCGAGACGCCACCGCTGCCACCACATTGGGTATACCGCCATATCCACCAGCGGATGGGCAGCGCCGGTATGCTCTTCATGCCTGGAAGGCACGCGAGGTCTGATCCGCGCCCCTTGTGGCGGCCCAGAGGACGAAACGTCTGACCTCCGGTGCGATAGTGGCGTCAAGCGTCTCGTCGGTGTGCCACGCCCGCGACCGCGCGACGATCGAGCGCCACGGCTCAGGCAGCGCTCCGAGCGCCCAGGCGACCGCGCGCGGCTTGCTCGCCAGCTCGCCGCACGTCAGGGTGTAGAGGGCACGGCAGAGCGTTTCCACGACATACGCCTTGTGGCTCCGCGGCAGTCGCCAATCGGGATGGTCGGGTTGGTTGGCCCAGTCGGCCCAGTCGCCTAGCCGGGCGCGCACCGCCGCCCGCCGTTCGTCGGGTGCGATGGCGTCAATCAGCGTTCGGGGATCCGGCCCCAGTAGCGTCTCGCCATGCTCCCGCACCATCCAGCGCTCCAGCACCCAGTTGGCGCCGTGTTCGCACTCCATGAGCGCCTCGCCCCGCGCGATGGTCGGGTGCCGCTCTCCCGGTCGGAAGCGCCTGAGGGCGGCGCGGGGAATATAGGACCCCTCGAGCTGGTTGGCGTAGCGGTTGGGGAGTGTTGCCAGCCGGGCGTGCAGAGCGGCCACAGCGGCGAACTCCGCCGCTGAGACAGGGCGCTCAGTCACCGCGAAGAAGTCCACATCGCTGGTGATGGCATCGAAATCGCCCAGCGCGAGCGAGCCACGGAGATAAGC
>JADMIN010000920.1 GCA_015478575.1 Ktedonobacterales bacterium
CGCTGGAGACCCCTGAGCGCCTGGAGCCGGGTCTCCAGCCAGGCGGGGTCGTCCGGAGACAGCAGCAGCGCCTCGTCGGCGCGGCGCAGCGCCTCGGGCCACTGGCCCAGCCGCATCAGCGCCTCGGCGTACTCACGCAGCAGCGCCAGTCGCTGCGCGCGGTCGCCCACCAGCGCCAGCGCGTCGTGGAGCAGCACCACGGCGTCGGCGTCACGTTTGAGGAGGACGTAGGCCCGCGCGGCCATCTGGAGCGTCGGCACATCGAACGGCTCCAACTTGAGCGCGGCGTCCAGCGCCACGCGCGCGCGCTCCGCCTCGCCGAGCTGGAGCAGCGCCTGCCCTTGCATGCGGTACACCTCGACCGTCATGGCTTGGGGCGCCCGGCGCGCGAGCAGGTCGGCCTTGTCGGCGACGGCGGGCCAATCCCGCGCGGCGACGGCGGCGCTGATCTGTGCGCTGATCTGCCGCGCGAGGTCACCGGCGGGCGGCTGGGGCGAGGTGGATGGCGTGAGCCAGCCTTCGATGGCGGCGATGACGCGGCGCATGTCGCCGTCGAAGTCGGGGTTATAGCGGACAGGCATGCCATGGTGCTTCACCAGTTCGCGCAGCGTCGGCGGCAGGGAGGCGGGGTCGGGCATCGTCGCCCCCTCCACCAGCAGTGGGATAATCGGGATCCGCTGGGCGAGCGCGCCCTCGATCTCCAGGCGCACCGGATCTTGGGGGTCATCGAGTCGGCGGCGCCCATCCTTACCGCGGATATCGAGCCAGCGTGGGCCAATGATGGCGAGTTGCACGCCACACTGGCGCAGGATGTCGGCGATGTACCGCTCGAAGTTCACGCCGGGGGGGATGGAGTCCACATCAATGAAGACGTTCTCTTTGCCGAAGTGATCCCGCAGCCGGTCGTAGATGCGCCCGCTGGTGGCGGCGCTGTCCTCCCGCCGGTAGCTGATGAAGATCTTGTCCATAGCGCCTCCTGCTGCCCCGGTCCCGCCGAGGACGGTCCGCCCGCTCACGCGCGTGAGCCTATCAACCGGCTGCCCCCGGCAGTGTAGCATACGGAAAGACGACGGGCAAGGGGCCGCGAGCCAGTTGCCCACCTAACCCCCCGGCCCCCTTCCCTGCGAGGGAAGGGGGTGCGGTCCACCCTTCAATCTTCCCAGCGGAAGGAAACTGTCTCTTTTGCCCCTCGACCATGCACAAGCCCTG
>JADMIN010000186.1 GCA_015478575.1 Ktedonobacterales bacterium
TGTGAGGCGTGCTTGCGGGATCGGTTGCTGGGCGCGGGGGCGATCCCTTTTCCGGTGGCGCATGCCTTGCGGCGAGCGCGGCGCGTTATCACACAACCAACGGATCGCCACGAGATCGATCAGGTGGTTGCGGCGATTGACGCGGCGCTGAAAGGATAAATTATGGTGACCTCTGCTGACGCGCTGGTGGCGGGGATGCATTTGCCAGAGCTGCCCATGCCGCCGCAACCCCTGCCCCCTGGCGCGCTCTGCGCCATGACTGGGCAGCCCCTGATGGCGGGGTATCCGCTGGCCAGCGTCATCGCTGAGACCACCGCCGATCTGGCCAGCACGTTTCCCTACTGTGGTCTCTCACCCTTTGTCGCTGAGACCACCGCCCGCGCCTTTCGCACGAAACTGACCGGCAATCTCCTGGTGGTTGAGGCGCCTGGTGGCTGGCAGGGGATGCGCCCGCTGGTGAGCCGCGATAACCCCGAAGCGGCGACGCGCCCGCTGTGGTGCGATCTGTTGCCCACGCTCATTCCTGGCACGCAAACGCTCGCCATTCTGAGCGATGATGTGCAGCGTCGCCTGTGGCCCTGCGCGGCGCTGAGTCGTGTGGGGCCGTCCTGGACGGTGTATCTGCATGACCAGACCGGCTCACAGCGGCGCACGGTCAACCATGCCGATCTGCTGGCGTGTCTCGCGGCGGTGACACGCTGGTATGGCGCGGGCATCAGCAAAGACGCCATGCGCGCCGGACTCTTGACTCTGCGCGGCGATCCCGCGCGCAAACTGCTCGGCGGCGCCACCGTGCGCGCCGCCGAGCGCGAACTCGCCGCCTGGCACGGCAGCGACACCTGGGCCATCGCCTTGTATTGTGCCCAAAAACCAAGCATCTCAGAGGAGACGATCCCATGTCCACCGCAACTCCCAGCCGATCCGCCATCCGCATCACCCCCGCCCCCCGCGCGCGCTGGCTCGTTATGGGGCGATTGTTGAGCAACCTGTCCCACGGCGACCCCGATCATGTGACGGCGGGCAACGTCGCCCCCTTCCGCCGCCACATGCAGATCGTGCCGCTGGATACGCCCGCCGCGCCGGTCACGCAGGACGATCTGGATCGGGCAATGGCGGCGTGTCCCGTTCCGCGCGCTATTGCCGACTATTTTGCCGCGCTGGACGCGCCGCAAGTTCTTGCGATTGCTCTCACCCGCCTGTTCATCGCGCAATTCGCAGGCGGGCAAGGGGAGGGATTGCTCTCCGGCGCGGAACGCTATCAACGCCTGGGGGATCGCCTCCGCATGGCGGCGTCCCGCACTCTGACGCTGCCCGCCTTCTGGTCCGATCTCTGTCGGAGTTTGCAAGTCGGGGGGCAGGGGGAGCGCACGCTGGGCTTGCTGACCCTGCTCAGCATGCCGCGCGTTTTGGGCCAGCAGGTGTTAGTTACCTTGGCGCGTGAGACTGAGACGTGCATCGTGCTGGCGCGCGAATGGCACGAAACCGTCAAGCGCATGGACGCCGCCTACGCCGCCAAAGCCAACGTTCCCCAGATCGTTCCGGATCAGGAGACGCTGGGATATGCCGTGGAGACGTTGCCGCCGCCCGCGTCAAGCGTGATCCGCGATGTTCCGGCGATCAGCGGCAACGCCACGCGCCATAGTTTGTTGCGCGAGCCGGGCATGCGACATCTGTTGGATCGCCTGGACATCGCGCAGAACGATCTGACCTGGCCCGCCGTCGCGCAACTGCTGGGCAATGGCGGGTCGCTGGCGAAAGGATCAGCCATCCCGCCGGATGAGATCGCATTGGGCGAGGCTATCGCCCGCGATTACCCGCTGTGGGAATTGCTGGGCGGCGTCACCGCGCAATTCGTCCTGCCAGGATCGGTCGGACGCGCCGTAGCGTGGATGGTGTGTCGCGAAAACGCCGCGCCGCTTGCCGCATTGGGCATCACGCCGGAACACGCCGCCGAAGAGCTAATTGATGTTATGACCAGCGTCCATTTCGCCGATCCCCCCATGCCCCATGCCACCGAAGTGCTGGTACAGGGCGCGGAGATCGCCTTCCTCTTTGAGGCCGATCCCTATGCCTCCGATCTGGCGCTGGGCGCGCTGGCGTGCGCGCTGGAAACGGCGTCGGCGGGGCTGGTGCTGGGCGGCAAGGGCGTCACAGGCCACGGACAAGTCGCTTTGACCCTGCCTAACGATCCGTCCTTCACCCTGTATGCTCGCCAGTATGAGGACTATCTGGCGTCACGCAAAGCGCATCTGCGCGCTGGACTGTTGGATGGCACGCTTGGCACAGGGAAAGGCGTCTGTCGCCCTGCGGAGAAGGCGGGCAAGGGCAAGGCGAAAACGGAGGGCTTATTCGATGCGGAATGACCCGCGCATCGCGGCGTATGTCGCGACGTGGGGCGCGCTGGACTGCCAGCCGTGGCGGGTGCGACTGCGCACCGCCACGGCGGTGGGCGGCTATGGCGCGCTCCACGTTGATGGCATCTTGAGTTATGGCCTGGTGCGTTGCGCGTTGCGCGGCGCGCCGCTAGCCGAGAGTGCCGAACCGTATGATCTGCCCCTCCCGCTACGCTGTCTCTGGCGCGATCCAGCGACTGGCTTGCCGCTGTGGGCGGCGACCGATCTCGCGCCCGTGGGCCTCACGCAAACGGGACGGCAAACCTGGACGCGCAAACAGATCGCGCCACAATTGCTGACCACGTCCAGTGGCAAACCGTATGCGCCCCGATCCAGCGCTGGTCCCTATAAAGATATGCAGATTCCGCTCCCCGTGCGGGTGGCGGAAGGATTTATGGCGGATATCTGGGGCGACGCACGCATCATCAGCGACCTCTTGCAACCCCTCCTAACGGTGGGCAAAAAGGGCGCGCAAGGCTTAGGACAGATCATCGCCTGGGATCTCGAACCGCTGGCGACGTTCCATCTGGTGGACGATGCGGGATGCGCGCGCCGCCCGATTCCGGTAGCGGCGCTGGCATCCTGGGACCTACACGCCGCGCAAATGGGCGGCTGGACACCGCCGTACTGGCGCAATCATACGCCGATTGCGCCAGTGGGAACACGGGTTACGTGGCCAGAGGAGTGCGCCGCATGACGATCCGCCTATCCGTCGCCATCATGCACGATCCGCGCCGCAGCGCAAACTTGCGTGGAATGCTGAATCGACTCGACTGCCATCTCCCGCTCACTGTAGTGATCGATGGCAGTCAGGCGGGCGTGTGGGCCACCGCCAAACGGGGCTGGCTCGCTTGCGCGCCCGAAGCCACCCATCACCTCGTGCTGCAGGACGATATTTGGCCCTGCGCGGGCTTTCTGGATGCGGCGCATGCCGCCCTGGCGGCATGCGCCGGCGAGATTGTCTCCTTCTACGCCAACCGCGCCGTCATCCAGCACGCGCGGTTGGCGGGAAGCGCCTGGACGCGCGTGGGCGATTTTCGCAACAGTCAGGCGGTGGCTATGCCAGTGTGGCTCATTGACGAGTTCTTGGAGTGGGAGGCGGCGCATGTCACGCCAGATCGCAATCTGGTAGATGATATGCGCCTGGCGATGTTCGCCATTGCCCGGCGCCGCTACGTCTGGTGTACCGCGCCGTCCCTAGTAGAGCATGTCGGCTATGCGTCCAGCTTGATTGGACATCCCGCCACCACGCGCGGGATGCCGCGTCAGGCGCGCTGGTACATCGAGGATGGCGATGCGCGTTTACTGGACTGGACACGTGGCGTCAATCATCCCAACACCGAGGCGCGCCTCGGGAGCTTGTCCGGCTATCGGGACTATCTGGTGGAGGCCACCGATGTGTAGCATGCCCCCCGCGCGGCGCGCGCGCTTTCTGGCCCACAGCCGCCGCGCCGCGTTTCAACGCAAATTGGCGGCGGCGGAGACGCTCGTGGCGGACATCCTAGCCCACGCCCATCGCCCCTACATCGCCTTTTCGAGCGGCAAGGATAGTCTGGTGACAGCGGCTCTTGTCTGGCGCAGCGATCCGACCGTCCCCGCCGTCTATTTTGACGCCGATTGCGCCTATCCTGAGACCACCGCCCTGATTGACGCCACGGAGGCCAGTGGCAAGACGATCATCCGCTGGCCCTGCGAACCCATCTTAGAGACAATGGCCCGCTGCGGGGGACCGACCGCGCCGGAGAGCGACCGCGCCACGATGCGCAGCACGGTCTACACCCCCATCACACAATCCATCGCCACCTATGGCTTTGACGCCGTGTTCGTCGGCTTGCGGCGAGACGAGTCGCGCGGGCGCGATTGGCTGGTCAAAGCGCGTGGAACCAGCTTCTACCATCGCCGAGACGGCATCATCGAGGTGTTGCCTGTCGCCGCCTGGTCGTATGATGATATCTGGGCGTATATCACCAGTCGCGAACTCGTCTACAACGGCGTGTATGACAAGATGTGGGACTTGCCCGAACGCGAGCAGCGCGTGTCGTACTGGGCGGGTGAGACCAATCATGCTTTCGGGCGTTGGGTCTGGTTGCGGCGCGAATATCCGGCGCTCTACGCGCAGTTCGTGGCGCGGTTTCCCGAAGTGGGGAGCTATACGTGAGCCAAAAAGGGGGTGCGCTGGCGGCGCGGAAACAGCAGGGCGAGCGATTGCGGGCGTTGGTACGGCAATTCAGCGGTGCGCGGCATCCCGCTTGGATTGCGGCGCAAACGCACCGAGCCGATGTGACTGCTCAGACAGTGCGCAGGTGCGCCTGGCGTCTGCATTGCACGCCAACCAAACGGGCAGGGTGGTATACGGCGAATCAAGCAGCGCGCCTCTTATATTACACACCGCAGTGGGTGAGCCATCTCTGTCGCGTGGGGCGCATCGCCGCGCATCGCAATCCCGGCGGGCGCACCTGGCTCATTGCGGAGCGCGCGATCCGCGAGTTCCAACGCGCCGCCCATCTTCCCGCCGCCGATCTGACGCGGGTTCAGGGACGCTATTTTGTGACGCCACACGCTGTGCGGCGCTTCCAGGAGCGCGTGCGCGATCTCTCCTATCCGCATGCGCTGGCACTCATCATCGCCGCGCTGAACGACCGTAGCTGGACTCCGCACCCCCTGACAGACGCCAGCCGCAATCTCCGCGCCCCTGCCGACTACTATCTGTATGTTACCTATCAGCATACCGACGGCGCGCATTATCATTTCCGCGCCACCATCAGTGAACATGGTTGCTCACCTGCGCGCCCGCTACCCAAAGTTGTTACCCTCTCCTAGTCAGCATTACGCCACACATGACATTTTTAGCAACGAGTTTCCATGCAACTCTGAATATTGGCGGACAAACCATTGCAATATGTCCGCCAATATGCTACTCTATGATCAGACGATGTGCACGAGCACAGACGCCGAGGAAAAAGAGGAGAAGACAATGGAAACACTGAACTGGACGGCTACCAACGGGACCGCGATCCGCATTGATGTAGACGATGTAGGCTACATCGTTTACATCAATAACGTCAAAAGGATCACAACTGGCATGTTGACCGCTGTTCCCGCCGCCGCGCAAGCGCAGGCCAAGGCGGCGGGCGTGGTCGCCTTCTGTGGCCCCGTCGCTCTGACCCAGGAGCGCAAAGACGCGCTGGAAGCCCTGCGCGCCGCCGCCAACGCCGCACCCGTAACCATCCCCGCCGGCGCAGAACTCAGCGAGCTTGAGTATGATGTCGAGTGCGCGCAAGAGCGCGTGCGGGACATGCGCAACAATCCCGCCCCCGCCTATGCCGCGCTTCAGGCGGCTGAGGCCGCGTTGGCAGACTGGAAAGCCGCCCATCCGGTGGAATGGGCGGAAGAGGTGGAGTTCCGCGCCCAGATGTACGCCGCCAACAAAGCGGAGCATGCCGAAGCCGTGCAGCGCATGCACGAGGGCCGCGATTAATTACCCAGGCGGCGCGGGAATTCCCGCGCCGCACCACACACAGAAGGAG
>JADMIN010000921.1 GCA_015478575.1 Ktedonobacterales bacterium
CATGGCGAAGCAGAAATTTGTGCGGAACAAGCCGCACGTCAACGTGGGCACGATCGGCCACATTGACCACGGCAAGACGACGCTGACCGCGGCGATCACCAAGGTGCTGGCGAGCGTGGGCAAGGCCAAGTATATGGCGTTTGACCGCATTGACAACGCGCCCGAGGAGCGCGAGCGCGGCATCACCATCGCCATTGCCCACGTCGAGTACGAGACCGACCAGCGCCACTACGCCCACGTCGACTGCCCTGGACATGCCGACTACATCAAGAACATGATCACCGGCGCCGCGCAGATGGATGGCGCCATTCTGGTGGTCAGCGCGCCTGACGGCCCCATGCCCCAGACACGCGAGCACATTCTCTTGGCACGTCAGGTCGAGGTGCCGGCGATGGTGGTCTTCCTCAACAAGGTGGATATGCTGGAGGACGAGGAACTCTTGGAGTTGGTGGAACTGGAGGTGCGCGAGTTGCTCGCCAAGTACCAGTTCCCCGGCGACGACATCCCCGTCATCCGCGGCTCGGCCTTGAAGGCGCTGGAGAGCGGCGGCGACCTCTCGCGCACGGACCCAGCGGCGCAGCCGATCTGGGCACTCTTGGATGCGGTGGATAGCTACATTCCGACGCCGCCACGCCCGGTGGATCAGCCCTTCCTGATGCCGGTGGAGGATGTCTTCTCCATCAAGGGGCGGGGCACGGTGGTGACCGGGCGCATCGAGCGGGGCATCGTTAAGGTGGGCGAGACGATCGAGATCGTCGGCTTCACGGACGCGGCGCGGCCCTACACGGTGACGGGGGTGGAGATGTTCCAGAAGACGCTGGACCAGGGCGAGGCGGGGGATAATGTGGGGTGTTTGCTGCGCGGGGTGGAGCGCAGCGACGTGGAGCGCGGGCAGGTGTTGGCCAAGCCCGGCTCGATCAAGCCGCACACCAAGATGCTGGCGCAGGTCTACGTGCTCTCGAAGGAGGAGGGGGGGCGGCATACGCCGTTCTTCAATGGCTACCGGCCGCAGTTTTATATTCGCACGACCGATGTGACGGGGGCGATCAAGCTGCCCGAAGGGGTGGAGATGGTGATTCCCGGCGACAACATCACGATGGAGATCGAGTTGATCACGCCGGTGGCGCTGGAAGAAGGCTCGCGCTTCGCCATTCGCGAGGGGGGGCGCACCGTCGGCGCGGGCGCCGTCACCAAAATCGAACAGTAG
>JADMIN010000922.1 GCA_015478575.1 Ktedonobacterales bacterium
GAGTCGTCGCTGATGGCCAACGCCGCCAGCATGGGCGCGCGGCTGCGCTCCGGCTATCTGGGCAAGGTGCAGCCAGTGGGCGTGCCGGCGGCAGTGTTGGCGCGGGCCGAGACGCGGCTGGCGCTGACGCGGGCGAGCGCGTAGCGCGTAGCGCGCGGGTCTCCTCTCCCCCGGCCCCCGCCGCCGCGCTCGGCGCCCGCTCCGCGCGCGCTCCCTGACGGCGCGGGCGCAGGCCGCTCTCCAGCTCAGCCGCATGAGACGCGGACATCTACGGTAAGAGACTGGAGCCACCCCACATGGTGATGGTACTCGTATACGTGTCCATGAACGCCAGTTGCCGCCCCGTGGGTGACCAAAACAGGTCGGTGTAGGTCGGAAAGACTCCCGTTTCACTCCGCGTCAGCACCTGGAACCTCCGGAATCCGTTTCCTGTCGTCGCATCCAGGAGGGTCACGCTGACAGGAGTACCTGCGCTGCTAAAATTGTCGCCCGGCAACATCGTTGCCAGCCGCTTCCCATCGGGGGTCCACGCGACTGGCACGACGCCGTCGCCTGACGGGGTAGCCGATGCGAATCGGGCCGCGACCTGCGCGAACGCACGATCCGGATACGAGAGCACGCTGCCCACGCGGCAGGGAGGTAGGCCCTTGACGGTACATGATCCGGGTGTGAGTTTCGCCAACGCGACGGGCGATGAACCCACAAGTGGAGCAGATCCCAGCACCAGCGTTGGCGCCACGTACCGGCCATCAGGAGACCAGGCGGAGACGGGCGCGGCGTAAATATCTACCGGATCGCGGGGCTGGCCTGTGGTGTCCGCATAGATGGTACGGATGGTACGCTGCTGCCAGATGGAGAACGCGCCACTGCCTGGGTCGGATACGGGACTGCCAGTCGTAAGGGAGGCATTCGGCGTTACAGAGAGGGATTGCTCAGGTGTGATACCTCCATCCGCGGTGCAGCGGTAGCGTAGAGCCAGTGGCAGCGGATAGGAGAGCTGGCTCACCAGCGTGCCGGAGCGGACATCCCAGAGGAAGGCGCTCGGGGACGCCAACGATGCCGTTGCTCGCAGCACGCTACTGCGGCCGCCGTTCACGGCCAGCAGAATCGCCGCCGGCTCAGCGATCGGCGAAGAGGAGGCCGACGTAGCGGCGGTGGCGATGGCGGGCAGTACCACCAACGTGCCTTCCGGCGACCAGCTTATTGC
>JADMIN010000187.1 GCA_015478575.1 Ktedonobacterales bacterium
GGTTCACTCTATCATTCCCCCGCGCAAGGGTCAAACAGACAACAGGCGGCGAGCCGTCAGGCGCATGATATACTCGACACGGTAGACTCAACTAGCAGAGCGAACCACTGAATGGTCATTCCGCCGAGCGGCACGGCTCCTTGCTGGCCAACGGCGCGGCGGCAGAGAGGAGCGTTTCGAGCAATGGCGCACCGCGAGCAAATCAAGACCGACCAAGCACCAGCGGCGATCGGCCCCTATAGCCAGGCGATTGTGAGCAATGGCTGGGTCTTCGCCTCCGGCCAGATCGCGCTCGACCCCGCCAGCGGCCAGTTGGCTGAAGGCGATGTGCGCGCGCAGACACGGCGCGTGCTTGAGAACGTGCGTGCGCTGCTCGCGGCGGCGGGCAGCTCGCCCGCACACGTCGTGAAGACGACGGTCTTCCTGACCGCGATGGCGGACTTTGCCGCGATGAACGAGGTCTACGCCGAGTTCTTTCGCGACGTGCCACCAGCGCGCTCAACCGTCGCCGTCAAAGAACTGCCCAAGGGCGCCATCGTCGAGATCGAGGTCATCGCCCTGCGCGCGGCGGAATAGCGAGCGATGGGCATCCCTGTCGCCACGCGACCGACCGACCGACCTACAGCGTCGAGGCAGGGTCCACATCCACTGACCAACCGCCAGACAACCGCTCAGCCAGCAGCAGACGCAACAGGGGGCGCGGATCGGGGCTACGCAGGATCACCTGCCAGCGATAGCGCCCGCGCAAGCGCTCCAAAAAGGCCGGGGCCGGCCCGACGAGATCGGTCTCCGGCAAGCTCAGGTCGCTGATGGCGCGCTCCAACCGCTCGGCCACCACCGTCGCCTCCACCTGCGCCGCGTAGCGGTCGCTGTGCGCATAGGTGAACTGGACGAAGCGGCGGAGTGGCGGGTAGCCATAGCGCTGGCGGGCATCCAGCTCGGCCGCGATGAAAGCCCCATAGTCGTGCCGCGCCGCCGTCTGGATACAGAAATGCTCTGGGTTGAAGGTCTGAATCACCACGCGCCCCGGCTGCTCGCCGCGCCCCGCTCGCCCCGCCACCTGCGTCAGCAACTGGAAGGCGCGCTCCGACGCGCGGAAATCGGGGAGAAAGAGCGCGACGTCGGCGGCGACCGCTCCCACCAGCGTCACCGCCGGCAAATCCAGTCCTTTGGCGATCATCTGCGTGCCGACGAGGATATCCGCGCGCCGCTCGGTGAAGGCACGCAGCAACTCCTCGTGAGCTTGGCGCGTGCGGGCGGTATCGCGATCCCACCGGAGGACCCGCGCCGTGGGAAACTGGCGCTTGACCGTGGCCTCCACCCGCTCGGTCCCCAGACCAAAGTAGCGGATGGCCGTGTCACGGCAGACGGGGCAGAGGGTGGGAGGCGGCTGGCGCTTGCCACAATAGTGGCAGATCAAGGCGCGATCCCCAGCATGATACGTCATCGAGATATCGCACCCGCCGCAGCACGCCACGTACCCACACGCACGGCAGACGACACAGTTCGCTGTTCCCCGCCGATTGAGGAAAAGGATCGCCTGCTCGCCGCGGTCCAGCGTCTCTTGGAGAGCGGTGCGCAACGACTCGCTGAGAATGCTCATATTGCCAGCGCGCAGCTCGGCCCGCAGGTCCACCACGCTTACCGCGGGCAGACGGGACCGCTCCCACGGCTCCCCTTCCCCTGGCGGCGTCTCCCCTGGCGGCGGCGCGACTGAGGAGGTGGCTGTCGCCGGGGCACGTTCGCGCAACTCCAGCAGACGATAGGCGCCATGCGTCGCGAGCCAGTACGATTCGACCGAAGGGGTGGCGCTGCCCAGCACGACCGCCGCCCCTGCCAACGCACCCAGGTGTACCGCCGCGTCGCGTGCCGAGTACGTGGGGATGCGCTCCTGCTTGTAGGCCGCCTCGTGCTCTTCATCCACGATGATGAGGCCCAAGCGATCCACCGGCGCGAAAAGCGCCGAGCGCGAGCCGAGCACGAGCGCCACCTGACCCGCGTGGATGCGCCGCCACTCATACAGCCGCTCGGCATTGGTCAGCCCACTATGCAACAAGGCAACCCGCCCCGGGAACCGCCCAGCGTAGCGCGCCATCGCCTGTGGCGTGAGCGCGATCTCCGGGACGAGTACAATGCCCCGTTCACCCCGCGCCAGCACCGCCGCCAGCGCTTGCAAATACACCTCCGTCTTGCCGCTGCCCGTGATGCCATGCAGCAGAAAGGTCCGCGCCCGCGGCTCCCCACCGCTAGGCTCAGCCAGGATCGCGGCCAGCGCGGCGGCCTGCGCTGGCGTGAGCGCCAGCGGCTCGGTGCGCGCAATGGCCTGGCCCGCGAGGGGATCGTGGCGCACCTCGGCATCCTCGACGGCAATCAGCCCAGCGGCTTCCAGTTCCGCCAGCGTCGGCGCGCTGGCGCGCGTCAGCCGGCACAGATCCTCCAGCCGCCAGACACCATTCCTCAGCGCATCCACGCCGCGCGAGGGACGCGCGAGCACATCCAGCACAGCGAGTTGGCGTAAGACACGCTCGGCCCGCCGTTCTGGGCTGCCGGACCGCCCGCTGGGCACGCGGGCGACCGCTCCTCCCTCGGCTGGCCGCCTGTCAAGCGCGGCGCGCGCGTCCGCGCGCCACTCCTCCAGCGTGTCACTCAGCGCGAGCAAACGCACCCGCCGCTCCGAGCGCGAGCGTGTGAAGGGATCGGGAATCTCGGCGGTGAGGGTGACGTGCCCATGCTCAAGCAAGGTGTGGATGGCCGCGCCCGCGCGGGCCACCCCCAGCGCCTCCTCTACCTGGCTGTACGCGAGCCAGCCGCGCTCACGCAACCGTGCCAGCACGACCGCCTCATCCTCCGGCACGACCGCACCTCCGGCGGGCGCTTCCAGCATACTGCCAGTGGGACGGAGCACCAGACGGACGCCGCTCAACAACCCTGGTGGCAGCAGCGGACGCACAGCGGCGGCAAGGGGGGCCGCATAGTGATCACTGATCCACTCAGCCAGGGCACGCTGCGCGGGCAACAGCAGCGGCTCTGGCAGCAGGATCGCGTCAATCGAGCGCAGTGAGAAGGGGAGGGGAGCGGCCACTCCCCGCTCACGGTCTACTTCATCGGCGGCGTCCAGCGCCCACACAATGCCCACAGCGGCGCGCTCGCCAAAAGGGATGGCGACGAGCTGGCCCGGCCTTAGCGCCGCGGCCAACCGCTCTGGCACGGCATAGGTATAGAGTGGGGAACGCGCGAGCGCCTCACGCGCGCCCCGCGAGACCAGCACCTCCGCTCGCATGCGTGTCTGGCTCCCCTTCTACTCACCACCTCACTGTCCGAATCCTACACTCCTATCGTATCACGCTCACCGGTCACCACCACATCGTTAGCCCAGCGTCTCGGTCGGTTCTCCCACTGGCAGCGGGCTATCCGGCCACACCATCCGCTCCGCCGGGCGCGCTTGGTACTCCAGACGAGCGGACGGCTGCGGCTGGACGGGCACGAGTGGGCGCGACGCGACATACAGGTCTGAGAGCAGGGTGGTCACGTCATGCGCGGTGGGGCGGTAGCCCGCGCGCAGCGCGGCCAGCTCCGCTCCGAGCACGATGAACGTCGCGTAGGCGAAGAAGAAGACCAGCGCCACCAGCGCAAAGCCCGCGATCGTGCCAAATTGGCTCGGATGCAGCACATAGCGCGCATAGAAGGGGAACACCAGCAGATAGGCCTGTGCCAGCACGGCCCCCAGCAGGGCGCCTGGCGCCGCGTCGCCGAGCGAGACACCGCCCGGAGTGAGCCGGGTATAGGCGACCAGCAGCAGGCCAAAATTGGCCGCGAAGCCCGCGAGCAGCGCGAGTGTGATGAACAGCGGATCACTCACCAGCCGAGCCGAAGTGCCCGACCGCGCCAAATGGGGCTGCGAGATCGCGATGTGCGGTGTGACCGTCGCGGAGAGGATGATGATGGGCAGCAACACGACAAACACCACCAGCAGCAGCAGCGCGGCCCGGTTCTGCTTGCGGAATGAGCGTTTTGGCCGACGGAAGACGATGCAGAGGCAACTTTCCAGCACGACGAAGAAGCGCGAGCCATACCACAACGCCACTCCCAGGCCAAGCAGCACCAACGGCCAGGGGGCGCGTTCCAGACTATCGGTGAAGGCGATAAGAGCCGAGCTGGTGACGCGATCAGGCAGGAAGCGCACGAGTTGAGCGACGAGTTGGTGCTCGGTGACATCGCTAGTGATACGCAGGACAAAGGAGAGCACGGCGAGCTGCAACCCCACCACGGCAAAGAGCGCGGTCAGACAGGCGTAGGCGAGCAGGCGCGCCAAGTTCCAGCCCCAGTCACGGTCAAACTTGGTCCAGATCACGCGCACCATCACTTGCCCCCTCGCTTGCGGCCCCTGCCCCGCCATAATAATCTGGGGTAGCATACCAGACCGATGGCCTATCCGCATAGGTGCTGGCCCAGATTCTCGGCGGATTCTCAGCTCTGTGGACGTTCTAGGCCTCCCGGCCACACGACCAGAGGGCGGCGCTCACGCGGCCCACGCGGGCGCAACGGCCCAAAAAGCCAAAGGAGCCGAAGTGCGGCATACGCTCGATCCCGCGGTCTTGCGGGCGCTGGGCATAGACCCAGGCACGGTCACCAGCGTGGAAACGATGCCAGGCGGCCTTTCGGGCGCGCGGCTGACGCGCGTACAGCTCCGCCGCGTGGGGCCAGGGGGCGTGGCAGACCACGCCAGCCGCATCCTCAAGCTCACGCGCCCGGAGAGCGGCTGGCTTTCTGTGCTCGCTGAAGATTCGCGGCTGCGCGAGGTACGCCTTCAGGTATCTGGCCTGTTGCGTGACCTGCCCGCCAGCATCACGACCGGCGCGCTGGCGTGGACGATCTCCGAGCCAGCGGCCTCGCCTCTCACCGGCGCCCTGCTCATGCGCGATGAGCGTGCCCACCTGCTGCCCGCGCCTCCTCATGTCTCGCCTGGGCGCCTGCCGCCGCGCGTCGGGGCGCTGCTCGACCGGCTGGCGCGCCTGCACGCGCGCTTTTGGGAGGATCCACGGCTGTCTGATCCCACACTGGGGCTGATGTCGCCGCGCGCCGCGCTGCTGCTGCTCGCGCCAGCCAATCTGGCCCACCTCGCCGCCGCGGGCGATCCCTCCCACTACCTCCCGCTGGCGCGCGCGGGGTGGGAGGCCTTCTTCGCGCTCGCCCCCGCCCCCACCGCCGCGCGGTTGCGCGCTGTCCTGGCCGCGCCAGACCCCTCTCTGGCGGCCATCACCGCCTTACCGGTCACGCTGATCCACGGCGATATCTGGGGGCCGAATCTGGGCTGGCTACCAGCAACGCCGACGGCGCCGCGCCGGGGGTCGCGTCTGCTGCTGCTCGATTGGGCGCTGGCCGCCGCCGCTCCGGCGACCTATGATCCTCTCTGGCTCTGCGGCACCTGGCACGCGCTGGCGCCCATGCGCGTGCTCGCGGCCTATCGTGCCCATCTCGAACGCCACCTGCGGGCGCGAGGCCACGCGCTGCCCCCCGCCACCTGGCGCGCGCTGGCCGACGCCGGCTACCTCCGCACGGCGCTCACCTGCGGTGAGGCGCTCGGCCGTGCCGCTGTGGAGGCGCCCGCCGGGGCCACGCGACGCCGAGCCGAGGCGCGTGTCCGCTGGTGGGCCACTCGTGCTGCCCAAGCGGCGGAACGGATGGTGCGCGAGGCACCCTTGTACCCTCCGTCCGGGCAGGAAGTGACAACAGGAACCTAGCGCGCGCGAGGATACGACCTATCAAGGCATTGTCCTCCCTGAACGGCGTTGCTCCCTCCAGAACCCCCACCGCCGTCCGCCAAGCCAGCGCGGACCGGATGAGATCTCCGCCGAAAGATGAGCACATCGCGCACCCCATGTAACCGCTGAGCCGAATAGTGGATGTGTCTAGAT
>JADMIN010000923.1 GCA_015478575.1 Ktedonobacterales bacterium
ATGTAGAATAGATCGTGACGCACGGCACGACACACGCACTTTTACAGGTGGTCTTGACACGACAGAAGAGACCAGGTACAATTGCTCATGCTGGCGACGGGGGCGGAGGTCGAACGCCCCGGAGCACGCAGCAGGACGCCAGGCGCTCGCACAGAAGGGAGGCCCACATGGCGGATGGCAGGAGCGAGTTCCCCGGCGTGTCACCGGAGGAACATACAACCGTGAACCAGGAGCGAAAGACGATGGCAACGAATACGCGCGACCGCGAGCGCCTCCTGCGCGGACTCCAGACTGTGCGCCAGCGGACCGACCAGCTTGAGCCGCAGCGCCGGCTGGTGGACCTGATTCCGTTTGGTGTGCCGGCGGGCGATGCCGACGGCATCCTGTGGGGCTGGATGATGGACGCGCAGGCGCTGCTGGGCAAGCTGCAGACGCTGATGGACGACGTGATCGAGGAGAGGACAGACCCGGAGGTGGCGGTGCTGGCAGCGCGCATCGCCATTCGACAGACTGTCAACAACCTGCGCCCGAAGGTCACCTCGATCCCCAACTTCCCGCGGCAGCCGGTAGGTGCGCGGGCCGAGCTGGGCCAGGCGTACACCACGTGCGTGCGCCTGGTGCGGGAGCTGGGGCAGCTCCTCGAGGACTCGGATGAACTGGGCGACGCAACAGTGACCATCCGCCTCATGCGGTAAGGCGCAGGCCCCGTGCGGTGAACCACCGCTCGCCGCGCGGGGACACGGTGGGACGGGAAGCGAGCTTCTCCGTCCCACCCGGCGTTTCCACGATCGGCGGAGCGACCTGGTGGGGTAGCCGGCGCCCGCGGCGTGTTACAGGGTATTGACAGCTTTGACATGTGGCGCTATGATGGAACGGTACGAGTTGCCGGCAGTGGCCCGGTGTGCGATGGAACCGTGCGCGGACGGGGTGAGAGCCAGATTGCCGCGCATCAGCGCGCCTGCCGGGGCGTGGCGCGGTGGTCGAGCGGCGCGGCGCGACAACGGTCGCCCGTCACCCGGCGCGACGTGGCGCGAATCGAGGGGGGGGGCTACCGCATATGTCGCATTTGCTCAAGGCTCGACGCGAGGCTGACCGGACGAGCCAGATACACCGATCCGCGAGCAGCAGCGTACCCATTCCGCCGCGCGGTGTGGCCCCCGCACGGCAGGCTCCCCCCGGCACGGTGGGGGAGCGTCCGGCGGGAG
>JADMIN010000924.1 GCA_015478575.1 Ktedonobacterales bacterium
GATGGCTATGGGGATGCCCCGTTCTCACCGCTCGTGCTGGCTTGACGCGCGCCGGCTCGTCTTGCGCCGCCATATCCGTGTCCTTTCGCGCGGAACCCGCGCTTTGACCGCCTGTGCCCTTGGCACCACCACTCCATCCGCCACCATGCCCATTGAGGTGTGCGCGGCAGTGTCCGCCTGCCCGCTCATCTCGGCTTACTGCTCTCCTCTCTATTTTCCCGCGCGTGTCAACACGGGTGCATGTGTGGTTCAGGCAGGGGAGGTGGCGAAGACGCGCGCCCAGTTTGGGAGCGGTGCGGCTGGCTTCGCGGGCTGAGATGCGACGCCAACGGTCACCGACTAGCCATCGAGAAGGAAGGATATGGCGACACTGAAGCCGGGGAGCAGTGAACTTGTGAGGAGTTCGCGTTCACCCAGCAGCGTCCTGCCCTGAGCATTCCAGACCTCGATGCTCCGCGAGGTGGCGTCAACGACCCATACCTCCTCAACGCCAACGGCACGATAGAATTGGGCCTTTAGGGCGAGTTCGAGGAGCGTCTGAGAGGGCGAGACGACTTCTATAGCGAGCAGCGGGATCTCGCGCGGCACATCCCAGGATGGGGCGGCGCTCCCGCGCAGGATGGCCAGATCGGGCGCGAGGACGGTCTTCCTCGTCGCGTCGGGAGGGGTCAGATCAAAGAGCGCGTTCTGAACGATGGCATTGGTAAACCCTTGCTGGCCCGCGTAGATGCCCAAAGCCACACTGAAGCGATGGCAGATGGCGCCATGTCCTGGTGAGGTCATCTCGCGTACCAGCATCCCTTCATACAGCTCATTTTTACTGCCATCATCAGGCAAGCGGAGCAGATCGTCCGCGGTGGTCGTGGCGGGGACCTCGTAGACGTCTCCCCACGTAGGCTGTGGCGCGGCCATTGGATGCTCCCTTCCTTCTTTCCGGCTCTGCTGCTCTCCTCTCTATTTTCCCGCGCGTGTCAACAGGAGTGCGCTTGCCTGCCTGTGAATGCCATCTGACACGCCGCGATGGCGCTTGGAGAGATGAGCGCGGGGGAGAGGGTGCCCATCGCTCGTTCACGCCTGCCGAAGCGCGAGGGTATCCAGGCACACAAAGAACACCCTCGAACCCATGCGGGTTCGAGGGTGGGGCGACGCGGCGCCAGGTGCGTGGGCGCCAGGTGCGTGGGCGCCAGGTGCGTGGGCGCCAGGT
>JADMIN010000925.1 GCA_015478575.1 Ktedonobacterales bacterium
CGCGGGCCTGAACGGCGCGGCCACGCCGGATGCCGCCACCGGCGCCCCGCGCGCGCCCGGCGCGGATGCCACCAGCCAGCGCGAGCGCAAGGCCAGCGCCAAACTGGAGACCGTGCGCAAGCTGTTCCTCGCCATGAGCCAGGACCCGCGCGTCGTCCTGCTCAAGCTCGCCGACCGCCTCCACAACATGCGGACGCTCGAATCGATGTCCGCCGCCCAGCGCCTCGCCACGTCACGCGAGACGCTGGACATCTTCGCCCCGCTCGCCGGTCGCGTCGGCCTGCACCTCTTCAAGACGGAGCTGGAAGACCTCGCCTTTTCGTATCTGGAGCCGGAAGCGTGGGCGCATACCGTCCAACGTCTGCGTGAAGTGGCCGAGCGCCACGCCGGCTGGGCCGCGCGCATGTGCGCGACCATCCAGCGGGAGCTGGCGGCGCGGGGTATCGTGGCGACCGTCAACTGGCGCGTCAAACGCCCCTATCGCGCCTACAGCGAAGCGCTCGATAGCGGGATGGCGCTGAGTATGCTGCACGACTTGATCGCATTCCGCGTGCTCGTGACCGGCAAGGACGACTGTTACCACGCGCTCGGCATCATCCACCACCTCTGGCACCCCCACGACACCCGCATCCGCGACTACATCGCCAACCCCAAGGTCAACGGCTACCAATCCCTCCACACCGGCGTCTTCGCGCTCGACGGCCAGCTCGCGCAGATCCACATCCGCACGCACGAGATGCACCGGGCGGCCCAGCACGGCGTAGCGGCCTACTGGCTCGAACGCGCCGCCCGCCGCCAGCCCGTGGATGGCGCCACGCCGATCAACGTCGAGCAGATGCTTGGCTGGGTTACGCAGATCGCCGCCTGGCACCATGAGCTGGACCTGAGCGCGGCGGACTTCGTGGCGGCGGTGCGCGGGGAGCTGTTCGACGAGCAGGTGTTCGTCTTCACGCCCAAGGGCGACATCCGCGAGCTGCCCGACGGCTCGACCGTGCTCGACTTCGCCTACGCCATCCACACGCAGATCGGCGATCACGCCACTGGCGCGCACGTCCAGACCAACAGCCACGACGGTCTGCTCGTCTCGCGCGATGTCTCGCTGGACTACGTGCTGCGCCGCGGCGACGTGGTCCGAGTCCTGACCGACGCCGGCGCGTGGCCGCGGCCAGAGTACCTCGCCATCGCGCGCACGCGCTACGCC
>JADMIN010000926.1 GCA_015478575.1 Ktedonobacterales bacterium
GAGCAGCCTTGCCGTGCGGCGCGTGTGGATGGTACGATTCAGGTTGAGCGTGCCCGCTTCACGGTGCTGTGTGAACGGGTCACGAGGACAGCGTCGCCCGCCAGATCGTCGCAGACGAGGCCAGACCAGGCTAACCCTCGCGCGATGTTCCGGCGGGCTTTCGCGTGTCCGGAGCCGCGGTACGGCGAGCAAGCCGGCCAGTCGCGGATCGTCGTGGTCGGATCAAGGTTGATCCCGTGGTTGGCCGCCGTGGCGGTATCCCTCCGGGTCGGGTCGTCCTGGCACGGAACGAATCGCGGCCACGAGCGGCATATCTCTGACGCGCTCGGCGTGTACCCGCCACCACGGAGGGCGGTGGTCACACCGGGTGCCGTAGCGCGCGGGCGCCCGCCGCACCATAGTTATGTGTAGCGGTGGCGCGGCGCGATGGGCACAGCACGCCGGCGCGACGGCGCGATACGCGCCGGACAAGTCATGGCCACGGTAGCTCCGGGCAGCCCACGCGGCTCCAGGCATGCCAGCAGCGACATGCGCTGGATGCGCGGGGTGCATCTGACCGGACGAGATAGAAAGGCGAACCACATGATCAACACCATACCCAGCGGAGCGCCAGCGACAACGGGCTTCGAGGCGATCGAGCCAATCGAAGCCTATCTGATGGACATGGACGGCGTGCTCGTCCGTGGCGCGCAGGTCATTCCTGGCGCCGCCGACTTCATCGCGTGGCTGCGCGCCCAGGACAGGCGCTTCCTCATCCTCACCAATAGCTCGGTGTACACGCCCCGTGACCTGCAAGCGCGCCTGGCCCATATCGGGCTGGACGTGCCGGCGGAGGCGCTCTAGACCTCCGCCCTGGCGACCGCCCGGTTCCTGCACAGCCAGTGTCCCGGTGGGCGTGCCTATGTCGTCGGCGAGGCGGGTCTGACGACGGCGCTGCACGACGTGGGCTACGTCTTGACCGACCAGGACCCCGACTACGTGGTGCTGGGCGAGACGCTCTCCTACAGCTTCCAGCGCCTATCGCGGGCCATCAGCCTGGTGGCGGCGGGGGCGCGCTTCATTGCGACCAACCCGGACGCCGTCGGACCCGCGGAGGGCGGGCTGATACCGGCCACCGGCGCCGTGGCCGCGCTGATCGCCGAGGCCACCGGCGTCAAGCCCTACTTCGTCGGCAAGCCGAACCCGCTGATGATGCGCTCGG
>JADMIN010000927.1 GCA_015478575.1 Ktedonobacterales bacterium
GCGCGTGGCCGGCGGTATGGTCGCCAACAACTGGCTGATGCAGTTCCAGGCCGACATGCTCAACGTGCCGGTGCAGCGGCCGCGGGTCGCCGAGACGACCGCGTTGGGGGCGGCGTACCTGGCCGGGCTGGCGGTGGGCTACTGGGCGCGCCTCGACGACGTCACCCGGAACTGGGCGATGGATCACGTCTTCACCCCTGGCATGGCCGAGGAGCAGCGGACGCGCCTGTACCAGGGGTGGCAGCGAGCCGTCGCGCGGGCGCGCGGTTGGGCGGCGCTGGACGCGACACCGGAGGCCGGCGGCTGATGACCGGTGGCCCACCGGCCCGCGGCGCTGCCACGGCCCGCGGGCGCCGTCACGCGACCGACCATGCCGGGAATGGCCGGCGTGCGGGTCGTGGCCGGCGGCTCACGCCGCGCCGACGTGGCCCCGCGGCCGCCTGGGCTTGCCGGCGCGGGCCGGTCCCGGGCAAGTCCTTGCGGACAGAGCGGGCCGAGATGGTAAGGGGTGTGATAGTCTGCCGATTGGAGGTTATCGTAGTAGACTGGAACAGTGACATGCCGCTGGCATTGCGTCCCTCGCTGAGCAACAAGGAGATCATCGTATGAGCGCAGGCGAGACGCGGGACGATCCATTGGTTCCCGTGCCAGGAACGTTTCCGTTTCGGTTGCTCAGCGCCCCTGACACCGCGTATCGTGTACCACCGCTCGCCGATCCGCAGCTTGCCTGGCTACGTCCAACCTTCACCGCACTTGCGCGACATTCCATGATTCGAGCGCGGATAGCGGTCGTGCGTTGGCGTCATCCGATGCTTGACGTCGAGCATCTGCTGCTGGGCATCGTAGAACTGGTGCCGCCTGATATGTTTGCACCGGCTGTCGCGGAGCGTGCTGCTCTCGTCACACCGCTCGAAGCCACCCTATTGCCGGGTACGACGGAACGCTTAGAGGCTATCCCCGTCACCAACGCGGTACGCAGGGTCATTGAAATGGCTGGGGAGGAAGCGCGTGAGCGAGGTTACCCGCTGATCGGGGTTGGCCCGCTGCTCCTTGGTCTCACCCGTGACGCTGATGGCACTGCCAGCACGTTTCTCGCGGAGCGCGGTATCACGCCTGCCAGCCTGTGCGCCAACCTCGCCCCAGCCGCCTTTACGGATTGACCGAGGGTTGGTCATCATTCGCCTCCGTACGCGCCCGCGC
>JADMIN010000188.1 GCA_015478575.1 Ktedonobacterales bacterium
CATAGGCGGTGAGTGTGCGTGCTGGTGGCCCTTCGCGGAGGCCCTCCCTCTGGTGTCTGCCGCTGCTGAGCGGCTACTTATTGCTTGCCGGGTGTGCCGCTAGCGTCTCCGGCGGGAGCGGTCCGCTGGATGGCACGCCAGCCACCACACGTGGCCCCGCCACCACGACACCCATCCCCACCTGCGCCGTGGCCACCTGCGGCGGAGCGCTTGGCGCCCGTGGTGTCCAGGTCTTCGTCGAGCCTGATGCCGGCGAAGTGCCCATTCTGCGTGCCATCGAGGGCGCGAATCGCTCCATCTGGGTGGAAGTCTATCTGCTGACTGATAGAAACGTCATCCGCGCGCTCGAAGACGCCGCTGGCCGCGGCATAGACGTGCGCGTGCTGCTGGAGGCGCACCCCTATGGCGGCGGCGATGTCGCGGCGCAGCAAACGCTGGAGAGCCTCAACGCCGCCAACGTCCAGGCACGCTGGTCCAATCCCGTCTTCACCTATACGCATGCCAAGACGGTGCTCGTGGATAGCGCGACGGCGTATATTCTGACCAGCAATCTCTCCAAGTCTGGCCTGGGCGGCAGTTCCGTCGCGGCCAATCGCGAGTATGGGGTGATGGATACGTTGACAAATGACGTGAGCCAGGTGAAGGCCATCTTTCTCGCCGATTGGGACCGCACAGCCGTTGCGGTCACGTCCTCCTATCTGGTCATCAGCCCAGAAAACGCCCGCGCGAAGCTCGCGGCGCTCATGGCGGGCGCCCAGAGCACCCTCCAACTCGAAGACGAGGAGATGTACGATTCAGCCTCAGAGGAGACGCTGATCACGGCGGCGAAGCGCGGCGTCAACGTCGAGGTCGTGCTCCCCACACCGAGTGGCAGCGGGAGCGATACATCTGGCGCGGACCGCCTCAAGGCCGGCGGCGTCCACGTGCGCTATCTTACCGCCCCCTATCTACACGCGAAGTTGATCGTGGCTGATGGCGCGCTCGCCTTCGTCGGCTCGGAGAATTTCTCGGCCACCTCGCTGGATAAGAACCGCGAAGTGGGCGTATTGATCGCCGACACCGCCGTGCTGGGCACCCTCAGCCACACGTTCACGCTCGACTGGAGCGCCGCCGCCGACGCATGAAAGGCAGAGGCTCATGGTCATGGAAATCGCGCGGTTTCGCGCGCGGCCCGGCAAGGCGGATGACTTGCGGGCAGGGCTGGTCGCCGCGATGGCCGTGATACGGCGCGCTGAGGGCCTGCGCTCGATCACCCTGCGGCGCTGCGTTGAGGATGCCGACCTCTTCATCTACCAGATCGAGTGGCAGACACTGGAGCATCACACCGTGACGTTCCGCGGTGGCCCGCTTTTCCCTGAGTACCGCGGCCACATCGCGGGCCTCTTCGTCGAGCCAGTCGTCGCTGAGCACTACGCGCACGTGGAGGGATAGCATGGCACAGTCCACCAGGCCACGGCAGCGGGCGAGCAATCTTGCCACGCTCGCCACCGCAAAATACATCCGCCTGATCACCTATCGCAGAACCGGCGATGCCGTTGCGACGCCGGTCTGGTTCGCCTTCGCGAGCGAGACCATCTACGTGGAGAGCGGAGCGAACGCTGGCAAAATCAAGCGCATTCGTCACACGCCACGTGTTGCCCTGGCTCCGTGCGACATACGTGGCGGCGTGACCGGGCCAATGGTTGAAGGCATGGCGCGCGTGTTGGCGAGCAAAGACGAGATCGCCATCGCGGAGGCGGCGCTGGCCCAGAAATACGGCTTCACCCGCACACTCTACTATGGGGTGATGGGCTTCGCGCGCCGACTCGTGCGCAAGCCTACATGGGACTCCGACTATCTCGCGATCAAACTCACAACATGACCCACGAAAATGACCGACCGCTCGCATCTCAGTCGTCCGTGAGCGGGGGAGCCACGACGGTATCTCCCGTCACCGGCGCTCCCGTGCCCACTGGCTCAAGCTCGATCAGCGCGTTGTAGTCTGGCACACCAGAGGCGACCTCACAGGTGCGCCGCCGGATGAGCGGATTGCACTCCGGCCAGAACGCCTGCGCATTGCGCGGCTTCACATCGGCCAGGTGTACGCGAAACTCCATGCTGGCGCCGTTATCGCTCCGCGCCACCACACGGTCGCCCTCACCGACCCCCAGGGCCGTCGCGTCCTCTGCCGCCAGCAGCAGGCTCTCGCGCCCGATGCCCGTCAGCGCGTCGGTTGACCCGTGGATGAGACTATTGAACTGCTTGCCGCGCCGGGTGGAGAGGATGAACTTGCCCGCGGGCAGCGCCAGCTCCGGCGGCGTCAGCGCCGTAAAGTGGCCCTTGCCATCTGGCGTCATGAACTGCCCCCCCGCGTAGAGCACCCGTCCGCCGTACTGCACCGAGTCACCCGACGCGCGCAACCGCTCGATGCCCGCATAGGTCGGATTGACCCGCGCGATCTCCGCGCGAATCGCCTGGGCATGCTCGAAGGTGATGAGGTCCCGCTTCTCCGGATAGGTCCGTGCCGCCACCTCCGAGAAGATCTGCCACTCACAGCGCGCCTCACCCACGCGCGGGCCGGGGATCTCTGGCGAGAAGATGATGCGCCGCTCAGTGCTGGTCTCGGTGCCCCCGCCGGGCTGCTCATAGCGCGTCTGAGCGGGGAGCAGCACAACGGTCTCCGCTGGCTCGACGAGCATCTGTGTCGTGACGTAGATATCCTGATGCACACGCAGCGCCGGCTTGGCCAATGCTTCCCGTACATATGCGGGATCGGGCAGCACATCGAGGAAGTTGCCGCCACTGCAATACAGCACATCCAGGTCACCTTCATACGCGGCATCGAGCATTTGCGTGGCCTTGTAGCCAGGCGTAACGGGAACGGGAAAGCCCCAGAGCGCGGAGAAGGCGGCGCGGTTCTCCTCGGTGAGGGGCTTGCCCCCCGGCAAGACATTCGGCGCCGCGCCGACCTCCGCCCCACCTTGCACACCGCTGTGGCCGCGGATGGGGACGATGCCGCAATGCTCTTTGCCCAGCCAGCCCTGCGAGAGCGCCAAGTTGACGATAGCCTCCACGTTGCGCACACCGAACAGATGCTGTGTGATCCCCATGCTCCAGACGAAGATGCCCGTGCGCGAGGCGGCGATGCGCTCGGCGAAGGCGCCCATCGCCTCGCGGGTCGTGCCGCTATAGCGTTCCAGCGTCTCCCAGTCCTGCCCAGCCAGCGCGGCGGTCAGCTCCTCCCAGCCGGTCGTGTGGCTGGCGATGAACTCGTGATGCACCCAATCCCGCTCAATGAGATATTTCAGCGTACCGTTGAGGAAAGCGATATCGCCGCCCGTCGTGATCTGGTAGAACTCGTCCATGAGCTTCGTGCCCATCACCGCGCTATCGGGCACCGAGGGCACCCAGTAGCGCACCAGCCCCGGCTCGCGGTACGGATTGACCACGGCCAGCGTCGCGCCCTGTTTCTTCGCGTAGTAGAGGTATTTGGTAGCGACTGGCTGGTTGTTAGCGATGTTGCTGCCGATGAGGACGATGAGATCAGTGCCGATCCAGTCTTTATAAGAGACCGAAGAGGCGCCGACACCCACCGTCTGGTTGAGCGCGACCGTGCTGGGAGAGTGGCAGACACGCGCGGCATTGTCAATGTGATTCGTGCCGAGGAAGCGCGCCACCTTCTGCGCCACATAGTAGACCTCGTTGGTCAGCCCGCGCGAGGTCAGATAGAACGCCATGCGGTCGGGCGGTGTCACACGCAGGCGCGCGGCGATCAGATCGAGCGCCTCATCCCACGTGGCCCGCTGGAAGCCCGCCTCCCCCCGCCGCCGCACCATCGGGTATGGCAACCGTCCCAACTGGCGCAGTTCCGCGCTAGAGAGGCGTTGGAGCGCGGGCAGATCGTAGTGCAGCCGCTCCCAGGGCATCGCATCCATCGTATTGAGCTGGAGCAGATTGAGGCGGACCGTGCAGAGGTGTATGCCATCCATCGTCCAGTCGCGCAGGCCGTGCGTGCCGAGCGCGCAGCCATCGCAGCAGCCGCGACTGAGGATGCGCCAGGCATAGAGGGGATGGCGCCGGTTCTGCCAGGCGGTCTTGAGCATCTCAGTGAAATGGTGCGGCTTCGTCTCGCCCCATCCAAATGGCTTCCAATCCGCCCAGAGCGCACGCGCGGGCACTCGCTTCGCCATACCAGCCAACCTCCACACTCGCCTCACTCATCTTCTGTCAATCCAACGCATGCTGACGGTTCATTGCGACCGCCTCGGTATGCCGCGCCAGCGGGAGCAGGCGCACTCTCCCGCTAGAGGGGAATATTGCCGTGCTTCTTGGCTGGGTTGGTGTCGCGCTTGTTCTTGAGCATATCCAGCGCGGCGATCAGCTTCTCGCGCGTGTGGCGCGGCTCGATGACCTCATCCACATAGCCCCGCGCGGCGGCCACATAGGGATTCGCGAACTTCTCCTGATACATGGCGACCAACTCTTGGCGCTTCGCCTCAGGATCCTCGGCGTGCTCGATCTCATCTTTGAAGATGATGTTGACCGCCCCATCCACCCCCATCACGGCGATCTCCGCCGTTGGCCAGGCGTAGTTGATGTCGCCGCGCACGTGCTTGCTGCTCATCACGTCGTAGGCACCGCCGTAGGCCTTGCGCGTGATCACCGTCACCTTCGGCACGGTCGCCTCACAATAGGCAAAGAGCAGCTTAGCGCCATGGCGGATGATGCCGCCGTGTTCCTGACTGATGCCGGGCAAGAAACCGGGCACATCCTCGAACGTCACGATGGGGATGTTAAAGCAATCGCAGAAGCGGACAAAGCGCGCGCCTTTATCCGATGAGTTGATATCCAACACACCCGCCAAGACGTTCGGCTGCTGGGCGACGATGCCGACCGGTCGCCCATTGAGGCGGGCGAAGCCAACGAGAATATTGCGCGCCCAGTGCTCATGCACCTCAAAGAAACTGCCGCGATCCACCACACTGGTAATGACGGCTCGCATGTCATAGGGACGGTTGGGATGGTCGGGGATGATCTCGTCGAGCGCCTCGTCGCTCCGGGCAATCGGGTCGGTGCATTCCTCGATCGGGGGATCGTCCAGGTTGTTCGATGGCAGGTAGCTCAGCAGCGTGCGCACCTGCCCCAGACACTCAGCCTCGCTGGGCGCGGCGAAGTGCGCTACGCCGCTCGTGCCATTGTGGATGGTCGCCCCGCCGAGTTGGTCGAAAGTCACGTCCTCGTGCGTGACCGTCTTCACCACATTCGGCCCCGTGACAAACATGTGGCTGGTGCCCTCAACCATGAAGATGAAGTCCGTGATGGCGGGCGAATACACCGCCCCTCCAGCGCACGGACCCAGGATGGCCGAAAGCTGCGGGATGACACCGCTCGCCAGCGTATTGCGCAGGAAGATATCAGCGTACGCGCCCAGGCTCACTACCCCCTCCTGGATGCGCGCGCCACCGGAGTCGTTGAGGCCGATCACGGGCGCGCCATTTTTCATCGCGAGGTCCATAATCTTGCAGATCTTCTCCGCGTGCGCCTCGGAGAGGGAGCCGCCGAAGACCGTGAAATCCTGCGAAAAGACATAGACGAGCCGACCATCAATCTTGCCATAGCCCGTCACCACGCCATCGCCCAAAAACTTCTGGTCCGCCAACCCAAAGTCGCTGGTACGGTGTGTGGCGAACATGTCAAGCTCCTGCAACGTTCCCGGATCGAGCAACAGATCCAGTCGCTCGCGCGCCGTAAGCTTGCCCTTTTTATGCTGAGCCGCGATGCGCGCCTCACCACCACCGAGCAGTGCCTGCTCGCGCTTCCGCCGCAAAGCTTCAAGCTTCTCGCGTGTTGTCGTCATGGGCCATCATCTCCTCGTCGAGGTGTAGGGTGGGATATGGA
>JADMIN010000928.1 GCA_015478575.1 Ktedonobacterales bacterium
CCAGTATACATTGGACATCGCAGAGGATAAGGCAGACCTCCACGAAGTCCAGGGGCGATTGCCTGGGACGCATGATGCGGAGCACGTCCATGCAAGCATCTCGAATTGCTCGGTATCCCCGCCGCGCCTCTTCGGCCTTCATACCGGGCAGGATGGATGCAAGCTCGCCATGCAGACGATTCAGTAGGCTCGCGGGCGCACCCTCACGCACGGCGAGCCTTGCGGCTTCCTGACGCCGCGCCCGCGCCTCCCGCCGCAGGACCACGTGCTCTACGAACGTTTGCCGGACCTCCGGCGGCCAAGGAAGGTGTGCCGCGATTTCGGCGGCTTTTCGTGGGCTGAGGTTCCTTTGATCGGCGTCACTGGTCACGTAAGAAAGGAATTCTCGGCTGACGATCCCTGTCTGTCGGGCGAAGAGGGTCCTGTCGCCGCGCTGACGTAGAGCCGCACGCAGCATCGCGACGTAGGTATCTCTGTGAATTTGTGCTTCGAGCGCTGGGTACTGAAGGATCATCACACGCTCCAGTAGTTGTGTGCGTGGCGGCAATGACGCGCGCGGATTAGGGGCCGCTGGCGGGCGCCTAGAACCTGTTCTGAGCGTGAGGTCAACGGGACAACTGGATGGGACAAGAGACAGGCGAGCGCGATGACGCGCGGGCCAGCCAGCACGGTGAGTGGTCCGCTCGGTCATCTCACCGCGTCGGCACCGCCAGCGTGGCCTCTTTCACGGCGACGTAACTCTCGTCTAGCGCGGGACCAAGGGCGAGCAGCGTGGCGATGCGCTGGACCATCTCGCGGACGTAGCGCACCTCGTCGAGCAGCAGCGGACGGCGCAACTTCTCGACGTGGCGGTAGTCGAGCCATTTCTTCAGCACGGGATAGCCGCCGAGGGTGAAGGCCCAGACCTCCGGCGGGACATCCTCCCAGAAGGCGCGCTCGTTCCACCAGAGGCGCGCGGGACCGTTGCCGCTGGGCGGCACGTAGCGCCCGACGCCGCCATAGCGCACGGTGACGGTGAAGTCATCGCCAGTGAACTGGCCGCCATCCATCCGGCGCGGTTGCCCCAGCGCGCGCACCGGCTCGGTGGGAGTGAATGGCACATCGGGGCGTAGCAGATCGCCCACCCGCCGACCCAGCGCGGCGCTGGCCTCCAAGCGCTCGCGCGTGGCGGGGAGTGGGATGCGTGGCCAGTC
>JADMIN010000189.1 GCA_015478575.1 Ktedonobacterales bacterium
GCACTGGGCGTGGTCACCGTCGGCGTGGCGGCCCTCGATGAGGACCTGCTGATCCACTTCAGCGCCATAGCCAAGGGTCGCGGTGAGCCGTGGCGCGCGCTCGCTACCACCGCGCTCGCTTCCACCGCGCTCGCTTCCAGATCGCCGTGCCCAGCCAAACGAGAGGAGCCTCTTCTCAGCACCAGCGCGCACCAAGAAGAGGCGCAGCGCCTCCACTTCAGGCAGGGCATCCAGTCCCAGCGAGAGCGCCTGCGCAAGCGCCTGCCGCGCGGGTATGCGCGCCACCAACAACCGCGAGAGCGAGGCGAGGCGGCTGAGCGGCACGACCTCGCCCCGCCGCGGCGACTGCTCGCGCCTCGCGGTGTCTTCGCACGCTTGCGTCGCTTGGGTCGGAACCGCTGGATAGAAGGGCAGAGCTGCCTCTTGGGCTGGCGGCTGATCGAGCACGCGACTTCCTCCCGAATGCGTCGAGCAAGATGGGGTGAGGAGAGATGCAGAATGCATGCCACTCCTCAACCGCGTAAAGCACGAGCCGACGCCGATGGAAGCCTACCAGACATCTGCCCGACGGACGACCGCGCGGTGTTTGCGCCGCTGGTCACTGGCTCATACACAGTCCTCATACAGTCCTCAGACGAATGAGCCACCCAGTTGGTGGCGGTCAGGCTCTCTCTGGGGACCATGCCTAACGCGAGCCATGCCGGTGCTAGCCGAGCGTGGCGCGGCCACGTGCCTCGTCAAGCGCGAACTGCTCCACGGCGGCGGCGGTGAGGCCGTCGTCGGTCAAGAGGCGAATGATCTCCGGCTGGGCGGTGATGTCGTGCGCGCCGGCCAGCGTCGCCTCGACGATATCAGCCGGCGTCTTCATGCTGGCGGCGAGGATACGGGTGCCGCCACCGTGCGCGGCCAACAGACGTTTCATCTGCTCGATACGCTGGCAAGCATCAAGACCCGCCCGCCGCAGTCGACCAACGTAGGGAATGACCCAATCCGCGTCGCTCATGGCCGCGCTGTAGGTCTGGGGCAGTGAAAATACAGCCGTGAAGGCGATGCGCACACCCTCCCGCTTCAGCGCGAGACCCGCTCGCATGCCAGCGCGCGTCAGGGGCAGTTTCGGCACCACCCGCCGGGCGTCCACCTCGATATAGCGCATCGCACCCACGCGCAGCGCCTCGGCATCCTCGCCGACGGGCTGCATGAACACCAGCCGCGGGTTGAGGTCAAGCAAGGCGCGCAGCACCTCCAGATCGCTCAGCCGCTGGCCGCCCTCAATGGCAGCCAGGAGAATGGATGGGTTGGTGGTCACACCGGCGATGGGATAGGCACTGAGCAGATCCGCTACGACGGCGAGATCCGCGCTATCAACATAGAGAGCCATCGCTGCCAATCCTTCTCCCACGTGATGGGCGATAGAGTGATGGGCGACAGAAGCGGAGGAGATACCTATGGCTACAGCATAGCATCCTCATGGCGCAATGGCAAGCAGTTTAAGATGTGCCGCGCATTCGTGGCATACGGCTTGCGGTCTTCCTAGAGACAGTGACAGCTCGCCACCACAGGACAAAGAGGAGAGCGGAGGCGTCTATGTATGCCCCCGCCCAATGGGCGCGGCTACACCATCACAAAGGCCAGAAGAGGTGACGAGCATGCGAGAGCAAGACGAGCAACCCATTCTTCCTGTGAATCTCTACCGGTCAGAAGACCGCGTCACGGTAGCGGCGCCGATGCCAGGCATCGAGCCGGATGATATCAGCGTCGAAGTCACCGACGACGGACGACTGATCCTGTGGGGAGCGCTGCGAGGCGAACTGAAAGGCGTCAATGAGATTCTGCTCAACGAATGGCGCGCGGGAGGCTACCACCGTGAGCTGCGACTCCCTTCAGCGGTTGATGGCGTCCATGCCAACGTCACCTATGGCAATGGCGTGCTCGTTGTCTCCTTGCCCGTGAGCGACCACTGCTCTCCCGCCCGTCTGACCCTCACCGCCATTGGCCCCACCCAGGGAGAACACGCCGGAAACGCGGGGCATCCTGTGCGCCCCTTCACCGCTGAAGAGCATCGCGCGGCGCGCGACCCCTAAGCCACGTGTCGGCAGCGCCGCATAACGACATCAGAAAGCCCCAGGAGAGACGCACCACTACACCCTCGCCCAGAGCGGAGGAGTACCAGCGCGTCCGCGCTTTGCCGCCCGCCCCTAGAACCGGCCCAGCAGCGGATAGCTAAACGGGCGACCCTGGAAGCCGTGAATCGCGCCAAGGATAGCAAAGACACACTCATACAGCGCCAAGAGGGCCAGCAGGCCAACGACCGCGAAGGGGGCGATGGTGATGGCGAACGCCAGGCTACTTGGACTCTCCCGCATGCTGAGGGTAGCCACCACGAGGATGAGCCATATCACCACCAGCATGAGCGCGAGCACGGCGTAGAAAAGATGGAAAAAGCAGGCCTGTCGTGCCTGGCGAGAGACATACGGTGAGCGCTCGCGTGTCGCCAGCCAGATGATCAACGGCAGGATGATGGGCGCGAAAAACAGGCTGAGGTGCGTGATTCCCGCGAGCACAGCCTCGTTGCTGCTCGACGCGGTCGCATCCGCGGCGGCGCTGGGCAGGCCATAGCGCGCCGTATAGGCTGGGCGGGATGGTCGCCCCTGCCACGCCCGCTCGCCGGGCAGCGGCGGCAGGGGCACACGCAACTGGGGCAGCAAGCGATACAACTGCTCCAACAGACGCCAGGCGTCAGGTGGATCGGCGGGCGTGAGCGTGATCGTCCGCTCATCCCGCAAGGTGAGATGAACGGCGGGCCAGGGGGGCGAGTCAGGCGGGACGAGAATGGCGGGATCCTCGACAAGCGTCGCGTGCGCCAGCTCACGCAATGGATAGCGCTTGCCATTGATCACCAGCACCTCAGGCCAGACCTCGCATGTGCCGACGCCATAGAGGGCGAGCGTGAAGATTGGCTGCGCTGTCCCGCTCCCGTACATGTCGGCCTCCGGCCATCCAGCCGCTACTTCGCGAGCGCTCGCGCGATGACCAAGCGCTGGATCTGGTTGGTGCCCTCATAGATCTGCGTGATCTTGGCATCACGCATCATCCGCTCGACCGGGAATTCACGCATATAGCCATAGCCGCCTAGGACCTGAATGGCGTCGTTGGTCACCTGGATCGCCGCGTCGGAGGCGAAAGTCTTGGCAATGGCCGATTCGCGTGTGAAGCTGGGGGCATCCCGATCCATCAACTCGCCAACATGGTAGACCAGTTGGCGTGCGGCTTCCACTTGGATGTCCATATCCGCGAGCATAAACTGAATGCCTTGATTGTCGAGAATCGGCTTGCCAAATTGCACCCGCTGCTTGGCGTATCGCACGGCGAAGTCGAGCGCGCCCTGGGCGATGCCCAGCGCCTGCGCGGCGATACCTGGGCGCGTGCGATCGAGCGTGGCCAGCGCGATCTTGAAGCCCTCACCCTCTTTGCCCAGCAGATTCTCCACCGGAATCGCGCATTCCTCAAAGACCAGCTCACCCGTCTGCGAGCCGCGGATGCCCATCTTGTTCTCAATCTTGCCCATGTGAAAGCCAGGCCGGTCGCTCTCAACCACAAAAGCGGAGATGCCGCGCGTGCCCTTGCTCGTATCAACGGTGGCAAAGACGGTATTGACGTGCGCGATGCCAGCATTCGTGATGAAGTGCTTGAGGCCGTTCAGTATATAGCTATCGCCGCGCCGCTCAGCCTTGGTGCGCATCGCGCCCGCATCCGAGCCAGAGCCAGGCTCGGTCAGAGCATAGGAGGCAAGCCACTCGCCAGAGGCCAAGCGCGGAAGAAAGCGCTGCTTCTGCTCTTCGGTGCCAGCCAAGAGGATGGGCAACGCGCCGAGTTGTTGGACACAGAGGATCAGCGCGGTGGTGGCGCACGCCTTCGCCAGTTCCTCGATCACCATCAGGATGCTCAGCTCGCTCGACCCCAGGCCACCATAGACCTCGGGGAACGGCATACCGAGGATACCCTGCGTCGCCAACAGTTCCTTCATATCCCAAGGAAACTCACCCTTGGCATCAATCTCCGCCGCGCGGGGGGCCACCTTCTCCTGGACCAGTTCCCGTACGACATCCACCATCATCTTCTCTTCGGCAGCCAACCGCACGGCCATGGGGACGCTCCTTTGCGTATAGCACTCGCTGGTACGGCCATGCCGGACCGCGCACCGTCCCCGCATTATACCTGTGCCGGTAGAGGGGCGTCAAACGGGCTGACAGCATGCGAACGACGTTTACGGCCAGTTTGCTACACAAACCGCGAGGTGATATACTGAGCGTGAGCCAAGGCCAAACGTGTGAGCCAAGGTGAAACGTGTGAACCAAGGCCAAACGCGAGGAAAGTGGATTGGCCCACTTTCCTTTTATCGTAACGCGAAGACGGCAAGCGAATACAGCGGAGCGCGTGTGCGACGACGGCTGATCTGGCCCGTACGCCGGCGCCGAGCGGCTGGCAGGCGTGGGGATGCTCACGCCTTTACTGTGCGTTGGCGCCGAAGAGACAGCAGCCAGGGCGACCCAGCACGGCGCCCAATGGGAGGGGGACAGCATGCGGACGGAATTCCAAGCAGCAATCGCCCAACTCATCCACGAGAAGGGGCTGCCACAAGAAAAAGTCATGGAGGCCGTCGCGAACGCCCTCTTGGCGGCCTACCGCAAGGGCGTAGGGGGCGGGGAGAATATCCGCATTGAGGTCGAGCGCGACGGCGAGGTGAAAATCTGGTCCACCAAGCGCGTGGTGGTCCAGGTCCATGACGCCGCGCACGAGATCTCGCTCGGTGAGGCACAACAACTCGATGAGCACGCCGCGCTCGGTCAACAGATAGATGTCGAGACACCAGAAATCTTCAACCGCATTCCCGCACAGGCGGCCAAACAGATCATCCTCCAACGCATCCGGGAGGCCGAGCAAGAGTTCCTTTTCGAGACGTATAAGGACCGGCTCGACGATATGGTCGTCGGCACTGTGCTGCGGCGCGACGAGCGCAGCGGATGGGTGCTCGATCTGGGCAAAATCGAGGGCGTGCTAGAGGATAAAGAGCAGATTCCCGGCGAGCGCCTCAAAGTGGGGCAGCGCATCCGTGTCTATCTCTTCGACTTGAAGCGTTCCGGTGGACGCGGCGTACAGGCGCTCGCCTCACGCACGCACCGCAACATCATCAAGCGGCTCTTTGAGCTTGAAGTGCCAGAAATCTTTGATGGACAGGTAGAGATCAAGGCCATCGCTCGCGAGCCAGGCAGCCGGTCAAAAGTGGCGGTCTGGGCACGGCAGGAGAGCATTGACCCCATCGGCGCCTGTGTGGGCGTACGGGGCACGCGCATCAACAATATCATCAACGAACTGAACGGCGAGAAGATTGACATCATCCTCTGGAGCACCGATCCAGCGCAGTTTGTCGCCAACGCCCTCAGTCCCGTGAAGCCGCTGCATGTGGAACTCCGCGAGTCGGACCACACGGCGCTGGTAGAAGTGACCGAGCGGCAGCTCTCGCTGGCCATCGGCAAGGAGGGGCAGAACGCGCGACTGGCAGCGCGGCTGACCGGCTGGCGCGTGGATGTGGTGCGACCTGTGGAGCGGATAGATGCCAACGCTGAGGCGGCTACCACCGTCCCTAGCGCGCCCGTAGAGTAGTCGGAAACGACGGTCACCTAGTGACCCGCCATCGGCCGCGAATGCGGGCAACCTGGTGGGCGGAAACCGCGCGTGATAGCGCGACGTGCCATTGCTCTACCGCCGCCCCCGGCGTTCGCCCCTCTCCACCACCCCCTTCCCTCGCAGGGAAGGGGGCCGGGGGGTTAGGT
>JADMIN010000929.1 GCA_015478575.1 Ktedonobacterales bacterium
GGGATAGGAAGGGCGCATCAGCGTACGTGTCGCGCAGTCGGAAGAGCACCGCCGTACATCTGCGCATGCGGCCAAAACGGCAGAAGCGCCCGCTTCATAAAGCGCGATGGAGGCCCGCCAGCGCCAGAGTGATATGCGCCGCCGAACTGGAAGGCCCTGGCGAGATGATACACGAGAGTGAGAAGCGAGTAAGAACATGGCGATGGACATCTTAAAAGGGCTAGCGACGACGCTCCGCGAGCTTGGCCACAAGCCGACCACGGTGTCATATCCTGAAGAGAAACGCTCGCTTCCGCTTCGTTTCCGCGGGCGGCACGTGCTGCACCGTTACGAGAGCGGGCTGGAACGCTGCGTCGGTTGCTATCTCTGCGCGGGCGCCTGCCCTGCCGACGCTATCTACATCGAGGCCGAACAGAACACGGAGGAGCGGCGTGTCTCGCCCGGCGAGCGCTATGCCCGTGTCTTCGATGTGAATCTGCTGCGCTGCATCTTCTGCGGCTATTGCGAGCAAGCCTGCCCTACCGGCGCCATCACGCTGGAGCGCATCTATGAGCTGGCCACCATGAATCCAGAGGATCTGGTCTACCACAAGGAGCAACTGCTCGAACCAGTGGGATCCGCGACCCACGGCTCGCTGGCGGCGTGGACCGCCCCGCTGCCAGAGCGGACGGCGACACCGCTGCCAGAGCGCCAGGGCTTCTTCGATGGGCTGGAAGCGTCAGCGGCCTCCGTCGGCCAGGGGCATCTCCCAGCGGAGACGGAGATCCTGATCGGCGAGGCCGATGCGCGCGGGATGCCCACGGGCGAGAAGGAGGAAGAAACAGCATGACCGGCAATGTGATCGCCTTCTTCGTCCTGGCTGTCGTCGCGGTGGCCTCCGCCCTCGGTGTCGTCACCTTCCGCAATCCCATCTATAGCATGTTGAGCCTGATCCTCAATCTGCTGAGTTTGGCCTTCTTCTTCCTGATGCTGGAGGCCATCTTCGTCGCGACCATTCAGGTGCTGATCTATGCTGGAGCAGTGATGGTGCTCTTTCTCTTCGTCGTCACCATGCTCGCGCCTGATGCCGCTGCCACAGGGGGACGCGATCGCCTTTGGTGGCAGTGGGGCGCTGGGGCGGGCCTGGGGGTCATCCTAGCCGGCTCGCTGATCTTCGCTGTGCTCTCTGGGGCCATCTCACAGGATGCTCGC
>JADMIN010000930.1 GCA_015478575.1 Ktedonobacterales bacterium
GGGTAGGCGTTGCGGGCCGAGGCCGCGCGCGCAGGCGGGGCAGGCGTAAAAGCCGTCCTGCTCGCGGTAGATCAGTTCGTCGCGCGGGTAGGTCAGGTAGCAGATGCCACAGCGCGCCGCGTCAGCGCGCGCGCCATAGGCGCGGTCTTGCGCGAAAAGCTGGCGCAGCTCCTCAAACATTGGCGTGAGTTCGCTGGCCGGCGTGGGCGTGCGCTGCGTGATATGCCGCCCCGGTATGGGTTCACTCGCGCCATGAGCGCCATGCGCCGTTGCGGGCGGCGCTGCCGCCGGAATGGGCATCGCAGGCGCGGGAGCAGGCGTTGCTGGTAGTGGCGTTGGTAGCGCCACTGCGTCTTCTGGTGGCGCTTTGGCCGGTGGCGCGGCATGTGTGGCCGGTATGCCGCCGGGTTTGGGCAGCGCAGATCGCGCCGCTTCCGGCTTTTGGGCGATTGGCGTTTCGTTGCGCGGCTGGGCATGTGGCGCGGGCTGGTCGGGCGTTGCCGGTTGCGCGCTGACCGCCAACGAACGCGCTGGGAAGCCGTGCTGAACCGCCGGTTTCACTTTGTCGCGGCGTTGTGGTTTGCCGCGAGGATGTGGCTTACTCGACCCCATACAAAAATATCCTCTATACGCAGCCCCAAAAACTGATTATGATTGGGGCGTCACAGCATCCCATCAATCCGATGCGATTAACCGAATTATAGCATGAAGCGCTTGAGATACCAACCGTGCCGGACCTACCGGGATGCATGCCAGCCGCGCGGTGATACTCCCAGGCGTTTGGGGCGTTGTGAACAGTGAGAGTGAGAGCATTCCTGAGAGGGGCAAGACACACCATGCATATCGATTCGCGGGCGAGTACCGCTCCAGCGCTGGCCAAAATTATTCCCATTCGGCGCGATGCCTGGCTGCTGGCCGAATCGCGCCCGCTGCCGGTCGCGGATCGCGAGCGCGGGCGGCATTTCCTGAAAGTGACGCTGCCCGCCATCCCCGTCGCGGTCTTCACCCTCACCTTCCTGCTCGCCTATTTCTTGCGGGCGGGCGACGGCAGCGCGCAGAATGGTTTCATCGATCCGCTGCCCGCGCTGCTGATGGCGCTGATGTTGACGGGCGTGATGTGCGTGCTATGCGCCGCGATCTATTCGGGCTATAAGCATGTGACCGGCATCAGCGACGAGCCGGGGGCATAGG
>JADMIN010000931.1 GCA_015478575.1 Ktedonobacterales bacterium
GATCTGGCCCTCTCCTCGCTGCATCCATTGTTCCCGCCGCGTCCGCAGCGAAGGCAATTGAGATGGTTGCCTGTCATAGCGAGAGGTCTCTGAAGGGAAAGGGATGGGCTGCTCTTTCCAGATGAGGTATTGCAGTGCGTCGAGGCGGTACCAGCGTCCCGGCAGGCAGGAGAGCAGGTGGTGCAACAGGGCCTTGCGCGCAGCGCCAGTATTGTACGCCGATGGGTAGATCAGCTTGCCGCCGGGGAGGAGGTCGTACCACGTCGTACTCTTTTCCCACTCGGCCAGCACGCGGCGCATCTGGTCGACCAGGGTGAGCTTCTCCCACACTGGCAGTTGGGGGCCTGGCCCGTAGCGGGGCTTTTCCTCGCCGTAGGGCGCGGCGCACCTGAGCAGGCCCATTCCCTGCGCCAGGTGGAAGACCTGGTCGACGTATGTCTCGCCCTCCACCTCCCGCATGCGGGGCATGCCGTGCAGCAGCTGGCGGAGCTTGCTACTTACTTTCCTGGGGAGCTTGCCTTCTTTTGTCGGTTCCACATCCTGCTGAAGGACGTGCCCGATAATCGTGGCCAGGTCGTAGCACATGCCCGGCTGGCTCTCACGGATGGTTGGGGGCGCGGTGGTGACCGGAAAGAGCGCGAAGGTCTGTTCGTCGGCGCTTTGATCCCCTACCTCGTGAGCTATCACCTCGTAAAGGTCTTGCGGGATGCTCAACCAGCGCTCGGCCGACACCGTGAGGGAATCGAAGGCCAGGGCGTGCGCCTCGAGCTGGTGGAGCGCCGCAAAGAGGTCCTCCTCTGTACCGCCGAGCAACGCGCGGACCTGCTCCATGCGCGCCTTGCCGCGCTGCTCACAGCACAGCCAGACGTACAAGCGCACTGTTGGGGGATCGAGGCGCATGAGGAGTTCCACGGCGACGGGCGACTGCGTGAAAACCTCGGCGATCCGCGTGCGCAGATCGGCCGGATGACTGATGGATGACCATGCACTACTCGAGTAGGGGGCCCTGGTGGGAGACGTTGGAACGTGGCAAAGGCTAGCCAGCTTCTCGAGGTCACCATAGGCGAATTGGCCGAGCAGACGCGAGAGCGAGAGCAGGGAGCGGTCAGCATAGCCCTTGATCAGCTCGGTGCCGGAGCGCTCAAGCGTCTCACCGCTCTCGCGATAGGCGTAGAGCATCCGAACCGGTTC
>JADMIN010000932.1 GCA_015478575.1 Ktedonobacterales bacterium
GGTGTATATACAGAAGATATAGCATACATTCACTATGGCGGCAAGAGGTATTTTTGCGCAAAATGGAGCCGCAAGCGGCATCTGGCAGGATAGCGCTGAAGTGTGGATTGGGGGGGTGGCTGGCTAGCGCACGGGCGCGTAGCGCCGTCAGATCGGCGCCCATCTTGGTAAGCGCCCGCGTGGCGCTAGAATCGCGCTGCAACAGGCCCAACAGCAGATGCTCCGTGCCAATATGAGGCTGCGCAGCGAGGTTGGCGGCGGCGACGGCATCAGTGATGACCTGGCGCGCATCCTCGTTCAAGCCCACATCGCCAAAGAAACGCTCCTGGCGCGGCGCAAGCGTTTCCACGATGGGGCGCGTATTCGCATACGTGATGCGCTGGCTAACTAACGCTTGCGCGGCGGCGCAGTTGGCGTCGCGCAACAAACCTAACAACAGATGTTCGGGACCGATCGCATGGTGGTTGAGGCGCCGCGCTTCTTCCTGAGCGAGCAACAACGCATGGCGCGCGTGTTCCGTGAAAGGGCGCCCCTGGGGCGCATCAGACATAGCGGGCCTCCTGCCGAATGAAAAACGACCTCCTGATGTGAACATTCAATAGGTAGAGTGTACGGCGCAGGGCAGGATGGCGCAATGGGCGCAGGCGGTTACGACCTCCCCGAGAGCAACTTGCACCATCATTGAGCGGGCGGGCGGCTCAAGCCGCGCCTCTGGGCGTTCCGCCGCAAAGCCCGCCTGCGCGGGCTATAAACGAGGTCGGCTTGCTCAATTGATCTGAAAGTTGCTCTAATGATGAGGCGATCCCCGATGTCTGTTGCAATGACCTGCGAATCGCGAGACACAGGCCATGTTGCTTGGCGGCTTCGGCATAATTCCCCTGACCGAATGCGAGCCAGCCCGCGATGCTCGTGGCATTCGCTCGCCAGTGGGGATCAACCTGGACGACGGCGGGATGGCGCAAAAACACGTCCACGCGCTGACGCCCCTCCATCAGGTAGCCGCGCTGGTACCACATGCGCCAGGTCATTGTGAGGAGGCGCATGCCGAACTCAATCTCAGCGTGCTGCGCGGCCCAGTCCAGCGCCAGCCGGATATTGGGCAATTCTTCTTCCATCTGGTTGAGTGCCACCTGTTGTTCTGGACCACGCGATTGCGGCTCAACCTCTTCGGCCCAGGTCTGATAATACATG
>JADMIN010000190.1 GCA_015478575.1 Ktedonobacterales bacterium
CCACGCCCAGAAGATATGGTGCCCATTGACGCCGCGCTCGCGACGGAGTTGCAACACCTGCTCGCGCGCGCTGGAGACTACGCTGGCCCGCCCTCCGGCAGGTGGGATGCCGCCACCTACGCCGCGCTGGAGCGCTACGGTGGGCGCGAGAACTTGGAGGAGCGCCTGCTCCATGACGCTAACGACGCGCGCATTGACCGCAAGGTCCTCGACTATCTGCGTGCCCACGCGCCAAACGGCTAGCGCCCGGCCTCGCCGGTCGCTTTCAGCGAGTGCCCCATTGAGGACAACCACCTCGCGTTCGCCCAGCGACCACCACCCAGCGATCACCAGCCATCGCAGAGAGGAGTGATACAATGCGCAGCGGCACGACGCGCCGCTGCGCCATGCGCCGATACTCCCGCCCTACCAGAAGGCGAGTCGCTATGTCATCTGATGCCTCCAATCATGCCGCGAAGTCCCTACCCGCCAGCCAGGCGGATGACGCCTCGGAACGTGCGCCCCTGCCATCAGGTCGCGCGCTCAGCTTCGAGATCGTCGCGCGCGACACGCGAACCGCCGGCCGCGCGGGCGTGGTGCGGACGCCTCATGGCGCCATTCCCACGCCCGTCTTCATGCCCGTGGGCACCCATGCCACCGTGAAGGCGGTCGCGCCGGACGACCTAGAGGCCATGGGCACGCGGATCGTGCTCGCGAACACGTACCACCTGCTGCTGCGGCCCGGTCCCGACCTGATCGCGCGCTTCGGTGGCCTGCACGGCTTCATGCGCTGGCCCCGACCCATCTTGACGGATAGTGGCGGCTTTCAGGTCTTTAGCTTGGGCCGACTGCGCGAGGTGAGCGAGATGGGCGTCCGCTTCCGCTCGCATCTGGATGGCGCGGAGGTGGTGCTGACGCCGGAGCGTGTGATGGAGATCGAGGCGCTGCTGGGGGCCGATATCATCCTGCCGCTGGATGAGTGTCCGCCCTACCCTTGTCCGCCAGAGGAGGTGCGTCTCGCGACCGAGCGCACGCACCGCTGGGCCGAGCGCGCCCTAACGGCCAGGGTGCGACCCGACCAAGCCCTCTTCGGCATCCCCCAAGGCGGTATGGACGCGACACAACGGGCCGAGAGCGCGCGCTTCATCGGCGCGCTGCCCTTCGACGGCTTCTCGATCGGCGGCCTTTCCGTAGGGGAGCCGAAGCCAGTGATGTGGGCGATGCTGGAAGCCGCGGTGCCAGAGCTGCCAGAGCGCAAGCCACGCCACCTGTTGGGCGTCGGCTCGCCCGACGACCTGCTCGAAGGGATCGCGCGCGGCATAGATATGTTCGATTGCGTGCTGCCGACACGCACCGCACGCACCGGCGGCCTCTACACGCCAGCGGGCCGCGTGAATATCCGCACCGCCCGGTTCCGCGAGGAACGCGGTCCCGTGGACCCCGCCTGCGACTGCTATACCTGCCGCACGTTCAGCGCGGGCTACCTGCATCACCTCATCCGTGCCGAAGAGGATGAGAGCCGCGGTGAGTTGCTCTACTATCGGCTGGCCAGCATCCACAACCTGCGCTTCCTGATCCGCCTCATGGAGGGCGCGCGCGCCGCCCTTGTCGCGGGCGCCTTCCCTGAATACCGCGCGCGCTTTCTCGCGGGCTTCACCCCGCCCGATCAGGAGGCCGCCGAGCGGCAGCGGCGCAAACGGACGGCACCTTGACCGACGCGACCGCCACGCGAGCCGCGACGGTCACGGCAACCCTTCTTTCCCTGGCCTAGCGTCCCGACCAACGGGCAGGCTATTCCGTGCGAAAGCGCATCACCACCCGCCCGAAGCGCACTTCATCACCATCTTTGATCGGCGCGGGCGTCTTGGGCTGGAGCTTCTGCCGGTTGATGAACGTATAGTTGGTGCTGTTCTGATCCTCGACCACATACTGGTTGCCCTGGAAGTAGAGCCTCGCATGGATCCGCGAGACACCACCCTCCTCGCCACCATGGGGCGTCAGATCAATATCAGGAAAGATATTGCCAGTGGCATCCTCACGCCCGACCAGAATCTCGGTCTTCTGAGCGAGATCGAAGGTGGTACCGTCCGCTTCGAGCACCAGTTTGGCCGCGGGCACGCCTGCCGACGGCATATCCGCCGCGGGCGCGGTTGCTGGCGACACACCCGCCGCGGGCGCGGCCACCGCACCAGGCGATGAGGCGCTCGACAGCACCAGGCGCTCGCCACACTCATCGCAGAAGACCGAGCCATCGGGGTTCTCATGACCCGACGAGCAGCGAATGGACATGATCTACTCCTCTAGCAGGTACTGATAGCGCGCTGGGTAGAGACGCCAGAGACCCACCGCCAAAGGTCTGTGGCCCCCGGCACCGGACGGATTGTGGGCGGCACGCGCCACATCGCTCCCGTGCGGCATGACGCGGCCACTGAGCGCTAGGCGCGATACACGTGTGAGCATCACAACTGCTGTGTGAGCTTGCGCGTCTTATTGCTCAGATTCTTCACATCCTCCGGTGAGATGGGCGTGCCCGCCACGATCTGATCCAGCGCACGCTGCGTCTCAGGATCGAGCATGCGCGTCACGCTTGGGTGCAACACGGTCGTGACTTTGCCGGTCTTGCGATATTCATCCAACACGCGCGTCACCATGCGGCTCTGGGTGGCCTTCTCTACGATGTTGAGCACGGTGGCGTTCACCTCATCAGTGGGCACTGTCTCCGTGGTAAAGGTGACGACCGCGTCAGCCCGCACCTTGCGCTGCCCACTTCCAGGCACCTCGTAGGCAAGCTCAGCCTGCGCGATGCGGAACTCGCCCGCCGGTTTCGCCTCCACCAGCAACTCGGCCAGCACCGCCTGGGCGGTCGTGCGCTCCAGATCACCCAGCGCGATCACGACATCACGGTCCGCCAGTTGTTCCCGCTCCACCTCGCTCACCAGCGGCAGCACCTTCATCGCACGCTTGGGCGTGACGCCCCCAGCCAGACGCAAGGTCAACTGCGCATTGCGCACGCTGACCGACGCCGCGCTCTGGAGCTGTTGTTGGAAGAGGCCCAGTGCGTCCTCTGGGTGGCGGATAAACTCAGCGGGCATGCCACTGCTGCGCTGCCCGATGTTATCCAGGAGATCCTGGTCCCAGTCAGCGCCGATCCCTAAGGGATAGATGCCGATACCCGCGGCGGCGGCATCATCGGCAATGCGACGGCAGCGCTCGGCGTCACCATAGGTGACGCCATCGGTCAGGAGAATCATACGGTTGACCGATGTCGGTACGGCATGCTTGCGCAGTTCCGTCAGCCCCACGCTCATGCCGAGCGACATGGCCGTGCCACCGCCTTCGCGGATGCCATCCACCAGCGCCTTGATGCGCGCCTTGTCGGTCGCTGGCTGCGCGGGCACAATGACCCGCACATTGTCATCGAAGACCACGACCGAGACGGTATCCGCTGGGTCGAGGTGATCTACCACCAGCTTGACCGCCTCTTTGACGCTCTGCAGCTTCGCGCCCTTCATCGAGCCAGAGTGATCGAGCGCCAGCGTGAAGTTGAGTGGCAGCCGCACCTGGGGCGCGTCATCGCTGGGGCGCGCCTCCACCAATACATAAGCGACCTGACTCCCGCCGGTGACGGTCATGCGGTCGCGGCCAAGCTGGCAGGTCAGTGTGACCTCGTCAGACATCGCGCGGCTCCTTTCGCCCTCCACGCGCGGCGAGTCGCTCTGCCGAAGGTGGCCCGCCGGTGTTCGGTGATGCGCCTATGCGCATTCTTCCATAGGCCAGTACGCGATATCCCGCGCGCAGGTTACGAAAAGGCGCGGCAAGACGCGCACCCGCTGACCGCCCGCCGACCCAAGGATGCCCCTACCCAAGGAAGTCAATGACCAGGGCGGTGATGTTGTCTTCGCCGCCATGGGCGTTGGCCACACGCACCAGCGCCTCGCACGCCGCCTGTGGATGCCCGACCTCGCACAGGATGCGCGCGCTCTCGTCGTCGCGCACCATCTCCCAGAGGCCATCTGAACAGAGCAGCAATCGCATGCCAGGGCACAGGTGCTCCGCGAAGATATCTACCTCCGTCTCGCGCTCACCCAGGCTGCGCAGAATCTGGTTGCGCTGGGGATGGTCATAGCGCTCCGCTGGCGAGATCACCTCGCTGGCGATGAGTTGCTCGACGAGGGAGTGATCCGTGGTAATACGCCGCAGGGTGCCGCGCTCCAGCACGTAGGCACGACTGTCACCCACGTTGGCGATGTAGGCGATGTCGCTGGCGATGAGCACGGCCACCAGGGTCGAACCCATATCCGCCTTTCGCGCCTCATTCAGCTCACAGAGCGCGGCGTTCGCTTCTATGACCGCCATGCGCAGTGCCCGTTCGAGCGCCTCCCGCGCGAGCGACTCCCGCGCGGACGCTTCCTGCGCTGGTAGCGTCCGCTCATCAGCCATGCGCGGCGCGACGACGGTGCGCAGAATGCTCTCCAGCACGGCGCGCACCGCTGTGCGACTGGCCTCCTGGCCATTCGCGTGCCCGCCCAGCCCGTCCGCTACGATGCCCAGCGCCAGTGGCTCGGTGCGCGTATCGGTCGTCCGCGCAAGCACGAAGAGGCCCTGACTATCTTCATTTGGCTCATGCGGGCGGCTTTGGCCACGATCGGTCGCCATCCCTGCCACGAGGTGCGCACCCAGCGAGAACCGTGGCGCCTCCTCTGCTCGCTGGGCCACATGATACATACGTTGGCCCTGGATGAAGAAACGCTCGCCCGCGGCGGAAGCCGCCGCTGCCGCTACCTCACTCGGCACGGCGGCTTCCGGGGCACCAGCGGGAATCAGGCGCTCGCGCATGCGGTAGTCGTGGTCAAGCATATCGGCGTTACACTCGCGGCAGAAGCGGTTACCGCTCGCCTCAGGCCCATGCTTCGTATGGCAGGACCAGCAGCGCTCGTAGCCCTGAAGGTCGCTGACCCGATACACATTCTCCGCATCTGGCTCGGCGGGACCAGCGCTGAGAATAGCCTCGACGCGATAGCGCCCACCGACGATAATGCTCGGTGGCAGTGGCCACGGCAGCCCATCCGCGGGCGAGGTCTCTTGCTCAGCACCACCATGGCCCGGCAATGGTATCGTGCGCACACCACCCTCACGGCTGGGAAGCGCGACCTGTTTCACCGTCTCGACATCCATGAGCCTAGCGAGATCTTCACCACGCCCATCCCCCGCGGCCACATCCACATCCGGCAATTGGGGCATCCATGCACTGGGCACGTCATGCGCGCGTGGCACACGCGCGGGCCGGGCCGCCCGCCCGCCACTGGGCGACGGAGCGTCCACAATTGGGGAGATGGCCGTCTCCTCCTCGGCGACATCAGAGGCCACCTGGGAAATGCCGACAGGTTGCGGGAGCAACGCCTGCGACAGACCACAGACATTGCAGAAGCGGGCCGAAGGACGCAATGTCGCGCCACAGTGGATGCACTCCATTTCCACGATCTCCTCAATCATAAGCGGACCGGCACACGGCGAAGCCTATGCTGGCCCAGGTTAGATGTGTTTCAGCAGACTCTTGGCCTCGTCATCGCGCGGGTTCAGCTCGGTCGCCCGCCGCAGCGCGGTGCGTGCCTGAGCGCGGCGACCACCAGCATGGTAGGCGATGCCGAGCGCGGTGTAGGCCGCCGCCGCGTCTGGAGCGGAGCGCACGGCCTCCTCCAGAAGATGCGTTGCCTCGGCGATGCGGTTGGTGGCGACGTAGGCGCGCCCCAACAGGACATATGCGGTCGGGTCAGTGGGATTCGCGGCAATGGCCCGCCGCAGCGGATTCGCCGCCTCCGCCCACTGCTTGCGCG
>JADMIN010000933.1 GCA_015478575.1 Ktedonobacterales bacterium
GGTCTGGCGCGCGTGGCGCGCGTTCTTCGAGGCGCTGGCCACCAGGCAACCGCTTCTCGTGCTGGTAGACGACATCCACTGGGCGGACGAGGCGTTGCTCGACCTGCTCGACTATGTCGTGACCCGCGCCGCGGACGTCGCGCTGCTGCTGGTCTGCCCGGGCCGGCCCGAGCTGTTGGAGCGCCGGCCTGGCTGGGGTGGCGGCAAGCGCAACGAGGTCACTCTGGGGCTGGAGCCACTCTCGGCCCAGGATAGCGAGCGCCTGCTCGCCGCGCTGTTGCCGCCGGATACGCCGGAGAGCCTGCGCCGTGGCATCCTCGACAAGGCCGAGGGCAATCCGTTCTACGTCGAGGAGATCGTGCGGATGCTGGTGGACCGCGGCATCCTCGTGCGCAACGCCGAGGCCAGCGGCGTCTGGCGCGTCGCGCCGCAATGGGAAGAGAGCGACGAGGTCAGCGACCCGGCCATCCCCGATACCGTGCAGGGGGTCCTGACCGCGCGCCTGGATTTGCTCAGCGAGGACGAGCGCGACATCCTGCGCCACGGCTCCGTGATCGGCCGCTACTTCTGGCCGAGCGCCCTGCTGTGGCTGCACCCCGCCATGAGCGAAGAGCGGTTACGCGAAGTGCTGGATTCGCTGCGGGCCAAAGACCTGATCCACGAGAGCGCCCGCCCGGAGGCGACGCTCGCGCCAGCCGGCGAGCCGATCTACACGTTCACCCACGCGCTCACGCGCGAGGTGACCTACGCCACCATTCCGCGTACTCGCCGTGCCCACGAGCACGAACGGGTGGCCGAGGCGCTGGAGGACCTGGCCCAGGGCGGCGAGGCGGAGTTTGCCGATCTGCTGGCCCAGCACTACCGGCAGTACTACGTGCAGGGCAACCCCGCCCGCAGCCGCAACCTCGCGCGCCGGCAGGCCGTGCGCGACAAGGTGGTCCACTACCTGGCGCTCGCGGGCGACCAGGCCGCCGGTCGCCACGCCTCGATGAAGGCCGAGCGCCTGTATACCGAGGCACTGATGCTCCTCTCCGAGGATGCCGTCTCCGAGGACGTGCCGCGCCGGGTAGACCTGTACATGAAGCGCGGGGACGTCCGCTGGCAGCGGGTGCGCGCCGACACCGCCTGGGCGGACTACCGCGAGGCGCTGCGGCTCTGGTCGGCGTACAGCTCCTTCACGGTGGAGAGT